>JAYUGD010000447.1:0-13756 GCA_043767785.1 Zavarzinella sp.
AACCGAGTCTTCGAGGTTCGCTTCCGGGCGATGCCTCTCGCCCAAGGGGTCGGGCTTCGAAGACTCGCCCTCTGGCGGTCGCGCGCGTGCGGCTCCTCCAGGCGCTAACGCTACTGGCTCGCCTCCCTCGCTGCGCTCGGCTCCGAAGACGCTACTTCCCCGCCACCTTCAGCGTCACCGACTTCGCCCCGTGGTCGGTGCCTTTGCCCTCGCGCTTGGCCAGGACGGCGAACGGCATTTCCATCGGCGTCACCCACGGCTCGGCGTAGATCACCACGTCTCGCTCGGTCACTTTTTCGGTAATCAGGATGCCGTTGAGGCCGATGTCGAGGACGCGGACGCCGTAGGGGAGGCCGCGGACTTCGAGGGGGACGCGGCCGGCGAAGCCGTTGCGGCGTTCGATCTTCACGCGCAGTTTCGCCTCGCCGCCGGGCGTCACGGTCACGGTGTCAACGAGTGTGGTGGTCACGAGGTCGCCGGGTTCCAGCAGCGTCGGGTGGCCGCCGGCGGCTTCGCGAATCACGGACGCGCCGTTGATCTCCGCGGTGGCGACGAGTTTCATGGGCGGCACTCCTTTCGGGTCGGGTGGCGTGGCGGTCGGGACGGCGTACAAGGCGACGGTGGCGCTGACTTGGCCGGCTTCGATGAACGTCGGCGGGGCCTCGATGCCCGGCGGCAGGTGTTCGAGTTTCAGGGTCACCGGGCCGTTGAAGCCGTCGAGACGGGTGATGTTCACGGTCACGGGGACGGACCCGCCCTTCCAGACGGCCGGGGCGGTGGGGGTGAAGCTGACGGTGAAGTCCGGCTTGGGCGGGCGGACCGTGAGGCGGTAGCCGAAGTCGGGCCGGCCGGCGCCGCGCGAGTCGCCGATGCGGACGCGGTACTCGCCGTCGGCCGGCGGGTCGAACGTCAGGCGGGCGTCCTTGCCGGTGGTCGGCGTGTCGTCGTTGCGGTACGGCACTTGGAAGACCGGCAGGCCGTTGGGCGGGAAGGTCGTGCCGGGCGGGTGCAACTCCACCTTGTACAGTGGCGCCCCGTTCGGGTGGTGGCCCGGCGTCGTGTCGAGTTGGCCGGCGCGCTGGCCGTTGACGGAATAGAAGGAGCAGTCCGCGTCCGGGCCGGGCGGCAGGTTGAAGACGCGAAGCAGTTCGTTGCCGACGTAGACGTAGTCCCCCATCGCCAGTTCGTTCCACGTCTCCAGGCGAATGTTCGGCGTGGCCGAGTCGTGGTCGCGGAACGTCACGAACGTGCGGGCGACGCAGCGCAGGGTCGCCCGGCCGCGCGGCTTGCCGGCGTCGTCGAGGATTTCCAGGTACGAGTCCAGCCCGCTGCCGGCCCGGCGGGCGGTCACTTCCAGAATCAGCGGCTGGCCCTTCTTCGCCGTGAACTTCCATTCGTCGGCCTGCCCCGGCTTGGCGATGATGCCGTTGGCCGTGCCGGGGACGGGGATTGGCCCGGCCGTCACTTCGGTGAATTCGCCGGCGGTCACGAACAAGTCGCCCAATGGCTGCTCGGCCATGCCGGGGACGACGACCGGAATTTTCGCTTCCGGGGCGGCCGTCGTGGGCACGTCAACGGTTACTTCCCGCGTCGGCAAATTGACGCCGACGAGTTGCACCTTGGTCGCCTTGCCGCGTGGCACGCCCATCGGCAGCAAGCGGGAGACAATGGGGATGGCGCCGACGCGCAGGCGGTACGCGAACTCGGCTCCGCCGCGGAATTCCTTGTCGCGGACGCGGATGGCGTAAGTCCCGTCGGCCGGGATTTTGACCCCGAGCAGCGTCGTGCCTTCGGCCAGGACGGCCCCGCCCGCGTCGGTCAGTTCGAGGACCGGCTCGATCTTAGACTTGTCGGTCGCCGGGGCCGCGTGCGCGCCGACCTCCTGATTCGCCTTGGCGGCGAAGCGGAAGAAGTCGGCCTCCCCGGCCCGCGAAATCTGGCCGACGAGCGTGGCCGGCAGCGGGACGGTCTGGCCGCTGCGGGCGGGCGCCGGCTTTTCCGGCAACGGCTCGGCGACCAGTTTCCCGGCCGCGTCCAGCAGTTGCAAGACGCCGTCGAACCGGCCGACCGCGACTTGTTGACCGTCGGGCCGCAGGGCCAGACTCAGGACCGTCTCCGGCTGCGGCGGGAAGACGACCTGCTCGGCCATCTTGGCCGCGTCCCACCGCTTGACGGTCTTCCCCTCGCTCGCGGAGTACAGCGTCTTGCCGTCCGCGGCGTAGAGGAGTTTCGTCACCGGGGCCGTGTGGGCGAAGACGGACGTGACCAGCTTCCCGGCCTCCCCGTCCGCCTGCCACACGCGGATGCTCTTGTCCACGCCGGCCGCCGCCAGCAGCTTCCCCTCCGGGTGCCAGGCGACGGCGTACACCCAATCGGTCGGGTCGCCGAGCGTGTACAACCGCTTGCCGCTGGCCACGTCCCACACCTTCACCGCCCGGTCGGCCCCGGCCGAGGCGAGCAGCGCGCCGCCAGGGTGCCACGCGAGGCCGTACACGGTGTCGCTGTGGTCCTTCAATTCGAGGACCGGGGCTTTGTCGCCGCTGGTGTCCGTCACGCGGATGACGCGGTCGTACCCGGCCGAGGCGAGGGACTTGCCGTCCGGCGAAAAGTCGAGGGCATACACGATGTCCTTGTGCCCGGCCAACGGGGCCTTGGCCGTGATCTTCCCTTCCGCGTCCACGGCAAAGAGCTGCACCGCCCCGGCCTTGCCCGGCTCGCCGGACGCGACCGCCAACAGCTTGCCGTCGTTGGAAAAGCGAATCGCCGTCACCCGCTGCGTGAACCCCGGCAGGCGGGCCGTGACTTCCCCTTTCGCGGGGTCGATGACGGCGACTTCCCCGTAAGTCCCGGCGAGCAAAAACTTGCCGGACGGGTGATACGCGAGGGCCGTCACCGGCGGCGGCGGGGCCGCGACGAGCGGGGCGGCAAGGAGCAGGAGGGGCAGGAGAGATTTCATGGTGGTTCGTCGGTTAGATCACCGCCGCAAGGCGGTCTTGTTGGAGTTCCGCCTTCAGGCGGTCTTGGACCTGTCACCCACGGGCGGCCGGCGAACCGAGTCTTCGAGGGTTCGCCTTCTCGGGTGACGGCCGTTCGCCCAAGGGGTCGGACCGTCGAAGACTCGGTCCTCTTGCCTACCGCGGCGGGGAGGGCACAGACCGCTTAAAAGCGGGACTCCAACACGACCGCCTCGCGGCGGTTCCATTGGTTGTCAGTGGTTAAACACAAACTCCCGCCCGGTCAGCACCGCCCAGAACACGTCTTCGATCGCCTCGCGGCGGCCGGCCGGGGTCTTGTCGTATTCGGCCATCGCGGCGGTCAGTTTCTTCAATTCCTCGGCGGTCGGTTGTCGGCTCAGGGCCAACGCGAAGACCTGTCTCACCACGTCGGCGTCGTCCGTCTTCGCGGTCAGGAAGCCGGCCACGCGCGATTTCGGCCCCCTTAACTTGTCGTTCAACAACTGGCCGTTGTTCAGCATCAGGGCTTGGCTGACGGTCGAGTCCTGTTGGCGTTCGCAGGCGCAGGTTTGCGTGCGGTCGGGGCGGCCGAAGGCGTCGAGGAACTGGGAGGCGACGCGGCTGTCCGGGAGTTGCAGCGCCCGCACGCCTTCGGGGTAGTTCGTGGTCCCGGCGGTGCCGCCTTCGACGCCGGTGTAGATCAGGTTGAACGGCGTCGGCACGTTGGTCACTTGCGAGAGGGCGTCCAGCATCACCTCGGCCGACATGCGGCGCAGCAGGTAGCGGGAGTAGAAGCGGTCGTCCCCCTCGTTGCCCGGCGTCGGCTTCGCGGAGCGCTGGTACGCGGCCGAGTTCAGGATCAGCCGGGTGATGTATTTCACGTCGTACTTCTTGTCGATGAACTCGGCGGCCAAGGCGTCGAACAACTCGCGGTTGGTCGGCGGGTTGGTCTCCCGCAAGTCGTCCTCGGCTTCGACCAGGCCGCGACCGAGGAAGTTTTTCCAGACGCGGTTGACGAGCGCCTTGGCGAAGTACGGGTTCTTCGGGGCGGTGAGCCAGTTGACGAAGTGGGCGCGGCGGTCATCCGTGGAGTCGAGCGGCATCGCCTCGCCGTCCAACGGCGTCGGCGGCATGGCGACGCCGCGGCGCGGGTGCAGGGCGTCTCCGGTGACGTTTGCCTGGACGATCACCTCGCCGGCCCGCTCGCCGTTCTTGAGGCCGACGCGGCTGAACAGGTTGGCCATCTGCCAATACTGGTCCTGCGTCCATTTTTCGAGTGGGTGGTTGTGGCAGCGGGCGCAGGTGATGGACGTGCCGAGGAAGGTGACGGCCGTGGATTCGGTCAGGTCGGCCACGTCCTTGTGCAGGACGTAGAAGTTGCCGCCCCCTTGGTGCAGCGAACTGCCGCTGGCGGTCAGCAGGTCGCGGGCGAACTGGTCCCACGGCTTGTTGTCGGCGACGGCCTGGCGCACGCTGCGGTAGAACGCCCACATCGCCGGCTGCGGCAGCTTGCGCGTGGAGATCAGCAGCACGTCGCTCCACTTGTACGTCCAGTAGTCCACGAACTCCGGCCGCTCCAGCAGGGCGTCGATCAGCTTCGCCCGCTTGTCCGGCGTGGCGTCCGCGAGGAACTTCGAGACGTCCTCCGGTGTCGGCAAAATCCCGGCGGCGTCGAGGAACAGTCGGCGGATGAACTCGGCGTCCGTGGCCGTCGGCGACGGCGGCAGGTTCAACGCCCGCAACTTGTGGAGGACGTGTTCGTCAATGAAGTTGTTCTTGGGGGACGCGGCGAAGGCTTTTTCGTCGACCGTGTTGGCGAACGGGGCGGTGACGGTCATCGTCGTCACCCGGTTGCCGAAGATGGCGCTGATCGCCGCCTCGCCGTACCCGCCGACCGTCACGGCGCCGTCTTCACTCACGTCGGCCGCGGTTGCCTCGCTGCTGACGAACTTGGCCAGCCGCGTCACGTCCGTCACGCGGCCGTCGGCGTAGGTCGCCAGCACGACGGCCCGCAGCGTATCCTTCGGCTTCAAGACCGCGTACTTGGGGAAGACTTCCAGCGACACGATTTTCGGGTCCGTCTCGGAAAGCCCGGCCGCCCCGCCGCGGACCCATTCGAGCAGCGTGGCCGCCTGCCAACTCCCCTTCTCGACGCGCGTCCCCCCGCCGTGCGGCACGGTGCGCGTGGCCTTCAGGAGCAGCAAGCTGTTCTCTGGATTCGTGCGGTCCACGCGGCGGGAGAGGGCTTGCCGCGTCATCACGAAGTGGTCGGTGTCTCCGTCGTACCCGCGCAGGCTGAGCTTAAAGCCCCCCTTGCCGGCCAGCGCCCCGTGACACGCCCCGGAGTTGCACCCGGCCCGCGTGAGGATCGGCAGCACGTCGTTGCGGAAACTCGGCGGCGAGCGATCAACCGCCTTGGCGACGGTCACTTTTACCGAGGCGACTTTCCCGTTGGCCGAGGCCGTGATGGTCGCCGTCCCGTTCGCCAACGGCGTCACTTCGCCTTGTGGGGAAACGGCCGCGACGTTCGGGGCCGACGACGTGAACGTCGCCTTGGCCGTGCGGTCGGCCGTCACCTGCTCCCCGCGGACCTCGGCGACGAGCAACTGCTGCACGGCGCGCGGGCCGGTGAGGGAGACCGACGGCGGGTAGACGCGCAGGTCTTGGGCGGGGGCAGCGGTGGCCGCGAGGAGGAGAGCGGCGACGAGAGAGCGGAACATGGTGCGGACCGGGGGGAGGGAGTTCACACGGGGCAGGTTCAACCTCACCCCCTAACCCCCTCTCCTAAAAGAGAGGGGGAACAAAACCGGCCGCCGATTACCGGCGTTTGGCCTGTTACAAATTCTGGTTTATGTACGGAATCAACACGAAACTGCGGACCATCAGCCATCCTGGGATGCTAACTACGCCGAGAACAATTCCAACTACAGCGTGGCTCATGCCGCCGGCGGTCGGCGTCTTCTTTTCTTTAACGACGCCCAGAATGCCAAAGGCGATGGCGGCCGGGGACAGCACGAGGTTGGCGACCGGGATCAGGCCGAACACGCCGCAGTAGTACGCGGCCAGTGCCAACCCGTTCTTATATGGGATGACCGTTTCGAGCGCGCCCTGCTCATTCATCGGTCTCGCCCTGTCCGGCTGACGGCCGATGGCGGCGGCCCACAGGGCGTTTCCTCCCGTCGCGCCCAACACCATGCCCGAGATCATAAGCCGCGCCGCCCGCCGGCCCGCGTTACCCTCGAATTTGTAGACCACACACTCAAACGCCATGCCGGCGCCGGCCCCCAACAACGCCCCTATGAAGCCGCCTACGTTCAGCGTGACGATCCGCACCGCATTCCCCTTTAACGACGCCGGCTTTCACCTCTGCTGATCGAAATACTGCTTGAACACCGTGAACCACAGCACCGGCCACACGATCAGCGTCGTAACGCCGAGGATGATGCCGGTAATCGCGTGCCCCTTGCCGCCGGCCTTCGAACTCTTGTTGGCCTTCAGGAAGCCCAAAATGCCCAGCACAATGGCGACCGGCCCGAGGGCGAAGCCGAGGACCGGTATTAGGCCGAACACGCCGCAGTAGTACGCGGCCAGTGCCATGCCGTTCTTGTACGGGATGAGCTTTTGCATCCCGCCGGGGCCTTTTTTCTTCTTCTTGGGCCGGGGGCGTCGTCGTAGTCGTCCACCTCGTCGGGTTCGTCGTCCACGTCAACGGGCTTCGGCTTGGGCTTGGGTTTCGGGCCGCCGCCCGGCGCCGGCGGCGGGCCTTTCTTGGGGCGCGGGGCCTCGTCGTCGTCGTCCCGTGGGCGTCTCGGTTTCTCGGCCATGCGCGTCACCTGTCCGTGTCAAAGAGTGAACCTGTCGGAACGATCAACCGGATCGGCGGCCTAATGTACTCCTCACGCTCCGCGTGAGGATCGGCTGCCTGTCTTGTGGGATGTCACCCGTGCCAGGAAGCGCCTGCCCTCACGCGGAGCGTGAGGAGTACATTGGGCCCCCGGCGCTCAGAACAATTCCTTGATCGGCTGGAGGCTGAACTCGGCCAGCGGGATCGGGCGGCCTTGCGGGCCGGGGAGTTCCTTGTGCGGGTCGAGGCCGAGGCCGCGGAAGACGGTGGCGGCCACCTCGCCGGGCGTGGTCGGCCGAGTCTTCGGGGCGTAGCCGAGTTCGTCCGACTCGCCGACCACGCGGCCGCCTTGGATCGGGCCGCCGGCCATCGTGATCGTCCACACGCCGGGGTGGTGGTCCCGCCCGCCGGCCGGGTTGATCTTCGGGGTCCGGCCGAATTCGCCCATCGACAGCACCATCGTGTTCGACAGCAGGCCGCGCTGCACCAAGTCTTCCATCAATGCGGAATAGGCTTGGTCGAAGTTCGGGGCGACAAGTTTGGCCATCTGTTCGATGTCGGTAAACGGCTTCGACCCGTGGATGTCCCACGTCACTTCGTCAAAGACCGTCTCGAACATGTTGACGGTGACGAACCGCACGCCGGCCTCGATGAGGCGCCGGGCCATCAGGCAGCACTGGCCGAAGCGGGTGCGGCCGTAGCGGTCGCGGACGCTGGCGGGTTCCTTCTCCAAGGCGAAGGCGTCGCGGGCCTTCGGGCTGCTCATCAGCCGGTAGGCGAGGTTGAAGTTGTCGTCGAGTTGCTTGGCGGCGGCGCTCTTCTCGAAGCTCTCGAACGCCCCGTCCACGGCGTCCCGCAGCTTCTGCCGGCGCTCGGCCCGCACCGGGCTGATGTACTCCGGCGGCAGCAGGTCCGGCACCTTGAAGTTCGGCACGTTCGGGTCCGCGTTCAGCACGAACGGGTCGTGCGGCTTCCCCAAATAACCCGCCGTCTGCCCGTGCGGCAAGTTCCCGCCCGTGCGGCCCATCGGCCGCGGCAACAACACATGGGCCGGGAGTTCGCCGCGGCCGCCTTTGATGTACCCGAGCGAACTGCCGATGTGCGGGTGTTCGACGCCGCCGCTGAACAGCCGGCCCGTCTGCATCATCTGGTGCCCGGTGTCGTGGACGGCCGTGGCCGTGTGGTAGACGGACCGCACCAGCGAAAACTTGTCCGCGTACATGGCCATCTTGGGGAAGATCTCGCTGATCTGCATCCCCGGCGCCTTCGTGCTGATCGGCTTGAACGGCCCGCGGATCTCGGCCGGCGCCCCCGGCTTCATGTCCCACGTGTCGAGCTGGCTCGGCCCGCCCAGCAGGAACAGCATGATGCAATTGGTGTCGTTGTCCTTAACGCCGGCCACTTCTTTCGCGCGCAGGTAGCCGGGCAGCGTCAGGCCCAGCCCGGCGACGGCCCCGGCGTGCAGGAAGTCCCGGCGCGTGGCCGAGTCGCAAAAGGTGGCGGGCGTCGGGGCGTCGAGACGGATCATCGGAGAGTCCCCTCCAAGGCGTATGTGTAGGCTAACCGCCCGGGGGGCCGCGGTCAACGGGCCGGGGCCAGAACGCGCCGGCGCGCGCGGGGGTCATCAACTCACCGGCATCTCACACGCCTTCAATAATGTCTCCTGCACCGTCACATCATGCCCCGCGGAGAACGGGGCGGCCGTGTCGCCGCGGATGATTCTCGCCATGTCGGCGGCGTCATCGACGTAGCGAGTGTACTTCGGGAACTTCACGTCTTGCGTCCCCTTCTTGTAAACGCCCCGCGCCTGCGACAGCGAGACGACGGCCGCCGGGTTATCGAGCGGTTGGATGTGGAAGGTGCCTTCCGTGCCGCACACCACCAAATGCCGGCGGTTGCCCCCTTCGACCTCGATGGCGCTGGCCCGGACGGTGGCCGTCGCCCGCGGGTAAGACAGCACGGCCAGCGTGTTGTCGGCCAGCGCATCGGGCAGTTTCGCCGAGTGGCGGTTGAACGCGGCGACGGCGTCCGGCTTCCCGAGAATGCCGACGACCAAGTCGAGGACGTGGCAGCCCAACTCGAACATGATCCCGCCCTTGAACGCCGCCAGTTGCTTGCGGTCCGCGGCATCGACGACCTTGCCCATGACGGCGTGGACCTCGTACACCTCGCCGAGCCAACCGTTCTTGAGGAACTCGCGCAGCAACACCACCGCCGGGTTGTACCGAAACATGTACCCCATCTGCACCAGTAGTTCCTGTTTCTTGGCCCCTTCCAGAATGCGCCGAAGTTGTGGCAACGATGCTCCCGCCGGTTTATCAAGGTGGACATGTATGCCCGCCGCGATGCATGTCTCTGCCGTGTCGAGCAAATCGGCCACCCGCGTCTCAACTAACACCGCCTGCAACCCCGGCGTCCTGAGCAATTCGTTTTGCGTCAACCACTTCACTCCCCGAAACGCCGCCGTATTCTCGGCCGACTTCCGCAACGCCGCGTCCGGCTCGACGACGCCGACGACCTCGTAATCCGGGGAGGAGCGAAAGACGGCCAATTTACTCGCGTGCCCGTGCCCGACGCCGATCTGCCCGACCTTGATCTTGGGCTTCGGTTCGTCGGCACGGATGAGGGACGGAGACAGGGCGACGGCGGTGGAGCCGAGGCGGGCGATGGCGTCCCGGCGGGAGAGGGTGGGCATGGGAGAGATTCCGCTTGAGATGAAGAGTTAGTACCCAGACTTTTACCCAGATATTTAGTTAGTACCGAGATCAATGATCGCCCGTTCGTCAGTCTGATCGGCGCGATAATACACTCTGTACTACACTGACTAAGATGTAGTACCCTTACTCACGACCCGCCACCGAGCGACTAAACCGCGACCTTCGCAAGCGACTTCGCCTTTTTTGCGAAGGTCAGCCAACAGGGCGCGAATCCAATCCCGACCGACGCCGGGGCAAATCCGCTCGATGTCCGCGAGCCGAAATTCGCCGGGTTGGGCGTGGATGGCGGTCAACACGAGTTCCGTCTTCGACCCGCGCGGGCTTTTCACTTGGCCGGCCCGCTCCTCGAATTGAACGTAGGCCCGCCGCACGATGGCGAGGAAGTAGTTCAGCCACGGCAACAGGTCGTGCTTGCCGTCGTGCCACCCGGCCGAACTGCGGTGGAGGACGGCGTAGTAATCCTCTTTCGATTCCTCAACCAACCGCTCCAAGCTGATGTACCGGCCGACTTCGTAGCCGTGGTGTGCCAACGTCAGGGCCGTGAGCAATCGTGAGACGCGCCCGTTGCCGTCGCGGAAGGGGTGGACGCACAAGAAGTCGAGGACGAACGCCCCGGCGGCGATCAGGGCCGGGATGTGCTGCTGATCGATGGCGTGCCGGTACAGCACGCACAACTCCGCGGCGGCGGCCGGCGCCATCGCGACGGGGACGGGGCGAAAGCGGACGCGGGGCGCTTCGCCGTCGCGGAACTCGATGATGTCGTTCTCGACGGCCTTCCACTGGCCCGCGTCCCCGGCCCCTTCTTGGATCGTCCGGTGAAGCTCCTTCAACGAATCGGCTGTCACGGGCAAACTGGCGGCGTCCGTGTGAATGCGCCGGAGGGCGTTGCGGTACCCTTGAATCTCTTCTTCCGAGCGATCCTTCGGCCGCGTGTTGCCCAAGACGAGCGGGCGCAACCGGGCCGGCTCGACGGTGACGCCCTCGATCCGGTTCGACGACTCGACGCTCTCCACGATCGCCATGTCACGCAACGCCTTGAGCAGTTGCGGCGACTGCTTCGTGTACAGGTCTTGCCGCCCTTTTGCCTCGGCAATGTCGTTCATGAGCCAAGCCGTGCTCATGGGCACGGCGAAGTGCGGCAGGATGTTGCGGAACGTCATCATGGTTCGTCACTCGACATCATGCGGGTATTGGCGGCTGGACGCCGTGCCTTAAAAAAGCGAGGGCTTCGAATCGGACGCATCAGTTAGCGGACTTTCAAGAGGGGCAAGGCGCCTGACCGAAACTGTTCACGGAACTTTGGCGATCACCGCGTCGGAAATGTCGGTGACCAATTTGCGGACCAGTTCCCACGTTTCACGGTGGTAATGCTCGGGGATGTCGAGTTTGTTGCCGTCCGTTTGTCGGGCGAGCTTGCCCGCTTTGAATTCATACGCCTTGTCCGCGATCCCACGGTGATGCACGAGGACGTCCCGCGAGGCTTTAGCCTCGGTGAACCGCTCAATTTCGTCCGCCGACGGACACCCGAGTTTGGCCCTCGCTTCCAAGTAAGCGAACCACTCTGCGGGTCGGCCGTAGAGGACTTCGTTCACCTCTTTTTTCACGACAAGTTCCGTGACGGCCTCCTTGTCCGGCGAGTCCAGCACCACTTGGAAGTTTACCGTCTTCCTTCCCAAACTTTGCGGGTAAGCCGTCAGCCAAAGGCGGAGCAAATCAAAGCAGAAATATTCGAATATCGAAATGAATTGTTGGAACGTGGCTTCCGCGAGTTGCCCGGTGACATACCCGCGCGACTTGACAGCAAGGTCCGCTTGGGTCGTGACCGTGTTGGTGGTCATGTTCCGAATGGTGAAGACGCGGCCCGACGCAACGGCGTTGCGGACCAACCGCCACGCCGCTTTCGTATCAGTGTAATAATTGTACGCCGAAGTGAGGTCAGCCAGTATGCCGTCCCGGAGGACGGTCAAATCACCCGACAAAGCCATGACGGCCTCCTTGGCGTCACTGAATGGTGTCCAGTAAACTCTGAACAGTGGTGGCCTTCGACCCGTGCCCCAAGTTAACCACCGCTATTTCAGGCGCTCCATCCAACGAAATGGCGTCTTCTTCCACCCAATACGAGACGCCGTGCGCGTCGAGAAGTCGGCAAATCTCCTCCAGTCGACTGACCGGGGTCATAATATACGGGCCGGCCTCGCCGTCCGTCGAAACGCGGATGCTCTCCCGAGTCATTGCATCAATCATCGCTACTCTCCCAGTCACGACGCGGGCGGGTCGCGTTACGAAAGCCGCCCGCCCACGTACACATTGTAGCCAACCCAACAGGGTGCGGGCTTGGCGCCCGCGGCGAGATTCCGGCCCAAGGGCGGGCCGCCACGAAGACTCCGCGTCGCGGCTTCACGGGGTTTTCGCCGATGGGGCCGCCCGTCACGAGCGGGACCACCGCATTCGCACGAGCCGGATGAATCGGCCGACCGCTTCCTGGACTTGGTTGAGGTTCTCGTCGCTGTCCGCGATGTCCAATGTTACCGGCTGACCTTGCTCGAACCGGAGTTTCAAGCGGTACATGACCCGCCCCTTGCGGACGGCAGACTGGAATCCCACGAGTTCGGTCCCGGCCAAGTCTTCCAGTTGGCCCGTCCACGTCCGGCGGCCGAAGAAGTTTTTGCGCTCGACTCGGACTTCGGCCGTGGCCCTGTCCAGCGTAAGCGTGACCGTCGGCCAAGCCAGTAAGAAGAGCGCTACCCCGGCGGGCGCGAGCGGGCAGATCAAGGCGGTCGGGTCCCACCCGGTGAGGTACAGAATCCGTCCCGCGACCCAAGCCGCCAACGCCGCGGCGACCCCGCCATACGCCCACACGTACAACGGGTAATGACGGGCGACCAGTTCTTCGTCATTCTGAAAGACAACCCGCACGGTTTTATCCTCACGGCGGGGTCGGCACCATCCCCGTGAACGGCCACAGGTACGCTTGGGCCAGCGTCATCAGGCCGACCACGCAGGCTAACGCGATGCTGTGCCAGATGACCTTTTTGAAGATGTCGGCTTCTTTGCCGAGTTGGTTGGTGCCGGCGGTGGCGACGCAGATGCTTTGGGCGTCGATCATTTTGCCCATGACGCCGCCGGTGCTGTTGGCGGTACACATCAGCGTTTGTGCGGTCGGCAAGGTGTGGCCGGTGCCGGCGAAGGCGCCGCTGTCGAAGACTTTCGTGGCGGTGATCTTTTGCAAGCTGCCGAACAGGGCGTTGCTGCCGGCGTCCGTCCCGGTCAGGAACACGCCGAGCCAGCCCAAGATCGGGGCGAAGAACGGGTACAGCACGCCCGTGCTGGCGAAGGCCACGCCCAGCGTCGCGTCGATGCCCGAGTATTTCGTCACGTAACTCAGCCCCAACATGCACGCGATGGTGGGGATCGGGATCTTCATCTGCACGAACGTCTTCTTCACGATGCGCTTCACCTGCCCGGGGTTCGTCCGCAGGTAAATCATCGAGAGGATCGCCGCCAGGAACACCGGCGACCCGGCGGCGCTGGCCCAGATGATCTTGAAGACGGCCGGCTCGCGGGCCGGGTCTTTCAGCCCGTCCTGCACCTCTTGGACCTGCAGTTCCTTGGCCCGTTCGACCTCGTTGTGCAGCGTCGGCACTTCCACCTTGTACATGCTCTTCAGCACGCCGGGGATGAGCCACACGTCCCCCTTCGACTCCTGTTGCCGCAGGATGCCCACGCTCACCAAACACAGGCTCATCAGGGCGTACGGCATCCACGCCCGGACGATCTCGGCCCGCGTCATCGGGTGGTCGTCGGTCAGCTTCTCCGCGGCCAATAGGGCGGCGGTCTCGGCGGCCTGGGCGGCGTGCGGGTCTTTGCCCACCAGCTTTTCCGGGTCGGAGATCAGCACGTCCGGGTCCGGGGTCGTGCCCGGCGGCGGGGCGTCGAAGTGCCATTCGTTCTTCGGCTTCCAGAAGCGCAGGAAGACGGCCAGCACGCCCATCGTCAGGATGCTCGCCGTCACGTCGGTCACGTGGTAAATGACGATCCCTTCCACATACGGCAGGATGTGGAAACAGGCAAAAATGTACTGGAACACGGCGAACGACCCGCCGCCGACGAGCAGGGCCGGCATCACTTCCCACGTCTGCCGCCACGTGCACATCACCTTCACCATGTAAATGGGGATGATGCACGACAGGAACGGCAACTGGTGCCCGGCCATCACGCTCAGGGTCTCGCCGGGGATGCCG
>JAYUGD010000448.1:0-1766 GCA_043767785.1 Zavarzinella sp.
TCCATTTGTCCGCTGAAGTCCAAGGAAGGCGACCTTCTTCCTCCCCCCCTGCCAAGGGGGGGCCGGGGGGGGGCGTTTTGGGCGGTGGCATTCACTTTAATCGTCGCCAGCACAACATTTGCCGGCCCGCTCGACGAAATGTCCGTCGAGCGGTGGGCGAAGTTGAAGGAAGCGGAACGCTACCAGCTCAACGTGGCCGAGAAGTTCTACCGCGAGAACCAGTTCAAAGTCGCGGCCGACGAGTACGAAAAGTTTTTGAAGCTGTACGACCGCAGCGAGGGGGCTCCGTTTGCCCAACTCAAGTGGTCGCACTGCCAAGTCGCCCTGCGGAAGCAGAACACGGCCATCAAGGACGGCTACCAGTCCGTCCTCGACTATTACCCGGAAGCCCCGGAAGCCCCGATCGCGGCCCTGCTCATCGGCCGGACGCACCGGGACACCGGCGACTTAAAGCAGGCCAAAAAGGGGTACACCAAGGCCGTCGCGACGTACCCTAAGCACTTCGCCGCCGTCATGGCCCGCCTCGACTTGGTGGACATCGCGGTGAAGGAAATGGACCTGCCGACGCAGACGAGCCTGTTAAGCGAGCTGACGTACAACGTCGAGCGCAAAGGCCCGACCGTCGATCTGTGCAACACCGCCTCCGGGCAACTCGCCCGCCTGTCGTTCCGGGCCGGAAACTTCGAGGAGGGCGTGCGGGCCTTGGCGACGACGTTCAAGGACGACGTCTCGCTGGTCACGTACCTGCTCAACGACGGGTGGGGCCGGCTTCTCACGACTGCCCACGAATTGACGGCCGACCCGAAGGATACGGCGACCATGAAGCTCGGCGAAAAACTCGCCGACTCCGCGTGCGCCTGGCTGAAGGTGAAGGCGGCCGCCGGGCTGGCCGACGAGAAGACGAAGGCGAAGGCCATGGAGACGTGGTATTCCGTCGCCGAAGTCCGCCGTTACGCCCGCCAGCCGGACAAGCAGAAAGCGGCCTTGGACGAGATGGTCGCCGCCCTCGGCGTGAGTGACGCGCTGCTCGGCCGCCTCGCCCAGTGGTGTCGGGACAACAAGAAGATGGACGAAGCCCGCCTCACCTATGCCAAGTTCAAAGACGCGAAGGAAGGCCAAGCGCTGATCGCCGCCAGTTACTACGAAGAGAAGCAGTACGACAAGGCCATCGAGATTTACCGCAAGTTGGCCATCGGCGACGTGAAGACCTCCGCGAAGTGGCTCGCGGCCGCCGCCTACGCCTACCGGCAAAACGGCAAGCCGGACTTGGCCATCGCCGTGTACCAAGAACTGCTGACGGGCGACGCCGCCAACGCGGCCGAGTACCACTTTCAAGTGGCCGAGACGCTGTACTACGCCGGCCGGTACAAGGAGTGCATCACCGCCTACCGCGGCACGGAGCGGTTCCCGCACAACTACCAGCACATGGCCGCCGCCAACCGCCAACTCAAGCAGTACGACGAGGCCATCGCCCTGTACACGCAAATCATCGCCGCGTCCCCGCCGAACGCCTCGGCGGCCCTGTACCAGATCGCCGCCACGCACGAGCAGGCCGGCCGCAAGGAAGACGCCATCAAGGTCTTCAAGCAGGTGTGCGACCGCTACCCAAAGAGTTCCGAGGGGAGCCAAGCCCACAATCACCTGAACGAGGTGTACAAGATTTCGGTGACGCTCGGCGGGGCGAAAGACTGACCTTTCCAAAGGCTTTTTGTTTTCAGCCCCAACGGGGCGCTCGCTTGTAGCCAGGCCCGGAAGGGCCTGGAACC
>JAYUGD010000449.1:0-1765 GCA_043767785.1 Zavarzinella sp.
GAGGGAAGGTGACAGTTTGCCGGATGGACGCCCGCGGTTCAACCAGAATTCGGGAAGTTTGCGGAAGGGATTGGAAGTGACTTGCGATCAGTGCGGACAAAAAAACCACCCGGCCCGTTCGCGGTCTCTCCCTCCGCGAACGGGCCGGGTGGTTTTCGGTCAAGACCGGCCGGGTCGAAGTTAGTTGGGGTTTCTCCCGAACACCAACATCTTCACTCGGCCGTTCCAGATGGGAGACAAGAAAAGCAAAGACAGCGCCAACACACCGAGTGATGAATGCCACGCCGAGCGACGCCGCTCAAAAACCTCTTATTTCACCGAGGAAAATCACTTCGGTTTTTCTGACCCGTGTTCCGCCGCTTATCAGTGGACCCCCGTGATCGCTCACGAAGCGGGCATCCCGTGCCGCGACCGCGGGCGGCTTGATCAGACGCCCAAGGCCGTGCGCTTTTCGGCGATGAACTTCGCGTGGTGGTCGATGTGGTGGACCGCCCCGCTGACAATCCCGGAGAGGGGCACCAGCCCCTTGAACGTGTGGACGCCCATGCGGTTGAACGCCGCGTCCGGCAGGGCTTTCAAAAGGCGGGTCATCTTCTTGCGGGTCGCCTCGATCAGCGTCAGCTCTTCTTCCAAGTCCCGGGCGTTCGGCGAGAGTGTCGCGTGGAACAGGTTCTCGTCGGCCACCAGCAAGAGCGCGCGCTCGTGCGAGATGACGCGCATCATGCGGTCCGCGAGGACCGGCTCGAAGTCCGCGAGGTGGGCGACGACTTCCAGCGTGCTCCACTTCCCGGGCACGGGCCGCGATTTCAATTGCTCCGGCGTCAGCCCGGCGACGGCTTGGCGCAGGGCGGCCGGCCCGGCGGCGTACTGGGCGATCAAATCGGCGGTGGTACTCATGACACCCTCCCGGAAGAAGACGGATGAAAAGGCGGCGCCCACCCCGGGACGCGGGGTGGGGCGGGAGAGGATGTTCTACAGAGTCCGGCGCGGTCAGAGCGTCTGAGAGATGTCCAGCACCTTGAACCGCAGCACGCCGCGGGGGACCGTGATCTCGGCGACTTCGCCCTTCTTCTTGCCGACGAGGCCCTGCCCGATGGGGCTGGTGGTGAGAATGAAGTTCTTGTCCGGGTCGTCCTCGCCGGGGCCGACGAGGACGAAGGTTTCTTCCTCGTTGTACTCCATGTCCTTGACCTTCACCTTGGACCCGAACACCACTACGTCCTTGGGAAGTTGCGAGGGGTCGATGATGTTGGCGTGGGCCATCTTGTGCCGGACCAAGTCGATCTTGGCCTGCTGCATGCCCTGGTCCTCGCGCGCGGCGTGGTACTCGGCGTTCTCGCTGAGGTCCCCCATCTCGCGGGCGGTGGCGACGCGCTTGGTGATCTCCATCAACTGGTGCTCCATGTTGTGGAGGTCCGCCTTCAAATGGTCGTACCCTTCCCGGGTCATGGGGATGCGTTCGTCGCTCATCGGTCGCTCCGCTATGAAATCCCGCCGGGCGAAGCCGGCGGCCAAAACAAGCCTAACACAACCCCTCACGGGGTCCAATCATATTCGCCGGAGACCCCGGCGCAGAACTCGGCGAGCAATTTCGCCGCGTTGTCCAAGTCGTCCAAGTGAACCACTTCCACCGGACTGTGCATGTACCGGTTCGGGATGCCGACCATCCCGGCGGCCACGCCCTCGCGGCTAATCTGAATCACGTTCGCATCCGTCCCCGTGGCCTTGGCCACGCCGCGGATTTGCACCGGCACGTTAATCCGCT
>JAYUGD010000450.1:0-5188 GCA_043767785.1 Zavarzinella sp.
TTGTTAGCCGCGACGCGGAGGCTTTGCGGAGCGGAGCGCGTCCAACGACGGACACCGAAACGCAGTCGTCGGCGCGGCGGGTGACGGCCGTCGGACGCGCTCCGCTCCGCAAAGCCTCCGCGTCGCGGCTAACAAGAGGCGGTCGTCACTTCTCGATCGCCAACCCGGCCGCTTCCGTGATGCGGTCGAAGGAGGCGCGGTTGGTCGTGTAGCTAATCATCTGCACGACTTCCTTCGGGCCGGTCAGCTTGAGGGCCTTCTCCACGTCGGCGTCGGTCAGGACGACGGGGGAGGCGGCCAACTTCTTCGCCAGCGTGTACAGGCTCTGCTCGGCCGGGGTGGCTTTCGCCCAGTCGCCGTCGAGGGCGAAGATTTGGTCGTCCGTCTGGCCGAGGGCCTTGAGGCGGCGGCGGGCCTCGCCGGCGGCGTACCACGCCCGGTCCTGGCGGGCGATGATCCAGCTCACTTGGGCCTTCATCAGCGGCGTCAGGTCGCCCTTCTCGGCGGCGGTTTTCTCGCTGGTCACGCGGCCCTTGCCCTGGGTGGGGAAGTTGGCCATCAAGCGCGCCCACTGCGTCAGCGGTTCTTTGGAAGTAGCCGCGTCGCCCAACACGTCGCGGGCCGTGGCTTCATCGACCAACGGCAGGCGCGGCGTCCGCGTCGCGGCGGCGGCGAGCAACTTCTCGGTCTCGGCCCGCGATGCCAAGGCCGGGCGCACGCACACCGTCGCCTTCGTCGGCTCCTTCTTCTCGTTCACCTGGACGGCGGCGACCTTCGTCACCTTGTCCTTGAAGGCGTCCGAGGTCGGCGTCAGGTACGTCTGCTTGGCCGGCGGCGTGTCCTTCGGGGCTTCTTTCGGGGCGCCGTCTTTGCCGCGGAAGCCGCCGCCGTTGGCGGACTGCGGCACGCCGGCGCCTTCCTTCCAGCGGTTGATGGCGTTGTTGCCGGCCATCGACAGGACCATCTCCAGAATCTGCATGTCCTTGTAGTGCTTGCGCAGGCCGTCGATGTCGGCGTCGGTCATCGTGTGCGGCTCGAAGGTGAACTTGCGGGCGAAGGCGTAGGCGGCCTGCTGCGCGGGCGTGTGGCCGGCCCAATCGCCGTCGAGGGCGGCGATCTCGTCTTCCGTCATGCCGGCGCCGAGGAGCTTCGACTCCTGGTGGCCGAGGCAGTACTGGCAGTTGTTGGCGCGGGAGACGATCCAGAACAGTTGCACCTTGAACTTGTTGTCCAACGTGACGTTCGGGTCCGGCGCCCGCTCACCGGCGCCGGCCGGCCGGCCGATGCCGAAGGCCGTCCCGCTGCCTTCGGGCATGTACAGGGCGCGGATGCGCGCCTCGTAGCCGCCGCCGCGTTCGCCGAGTTTTTCCTTCTCCTCGGCGGTCAGTTCGGGAAGCGGAATTCGCGGCTTGCGGGTCTTCATGTCTTCCAGCAGGACTTTCATTTCCGGCCGCGTCAACGGGATGGGCCGGGGCGTGTTCGGGTCGTCGGCCGCGGCGGCCGGGCCGGCGACGGCCGCCAAGCCGGCGGCGATCAGACTCAGGGTGCGCATTGGGAGAATCCGTGCGTGAGGAATGAGGACGAAACCGGGGCGTTATTCGCTGCGGAGGACGACGGTCGCGTCACCGACGCCGACCTTGAAGTTCACTTTCTTTTCCAGCGCCTTCCCGTCTGGCCGGGTCAACTGGAGTGTGACGGCCACCAACAGGTCCAGCCCCGCGCGGCGGTCTTCGGGGGCGATCTCGTAGCCCGTGAGTTTGCACCCGGCTTTCCAATCCGGGTCGCTGGCGACGACGGGCGGGGCGGCCTGTTTCAGGTCGTCCGGGCGGCCGCCGTTCTTCCACGTGTCCAACACGGTCTTCAACAGTTCCCGCCCGCGGGCCGCGTCCGTCTCGGGGGGGAAACTCGGCCCGCCGCACCCAACAAGGGCGAGGCAGGCCGCCAACACCGGCCAGGTGAATCGCATGGGTTTCGCTCGTTCGGGGGAGATGGGGTCGGGTCAGTTGGCGGGTTCGCCGCCGTTGCGCGTGCCCATGGCCCGCCACACGGTGACGTTGATGCTGTACGGGACCGTCCGCACGGACCCGTCGAACATGGCGACGTTCACCACGCTCGAGTGGGCGCTGTTGGCCGTCGTCGAGATGCGCGACGGCGGGAACATGCACGACCGGCTGCCGGGCGGCGAGGCGTGGTAGTACCGCGTGCTGGTGTGGCCGCCGGACGTCCAGTAGTCCCCGACGTTCGAGTTGCCCTGAAACGTGAGGTTCGTGTAGTCGATGGCGTTGCAGTGCGCGAGGGCCTCGTCCGGCGTGGCGGGGTAGGTGCCGGGCTTGAACGTATCACTTTCCAAGGACGCGGTCGTGTCCGTCTGGTCCCCCTTGCGGTGTTCGCTGAACGCGGCGGTGTTGCTCGTCCCGTCGGTGATGTCCGCGAAGGCGTACGGCGTGGTCGGCCAAAAACCGCCGTCGGGCGGGGGCATGTTAATGTTTTCATTGCTATTGCCCGGATAGGAGTTCACGATGCTGACGCCGTGATTCATGCGGTAGTTGATGCCCGGCAGCGGCGCGGGCAGCGTCTGCCGCGGGTCGGACGGGCACAGGAACATGGGGACGACCGTCGAGCGGAGCGTCCCGTTGGCGGCGTTGCTGGGGCTGAGGGTGATGTTGAACTGCTTGTGCAAGTTGCCCTGCTCGACGTAGGGCAGCAGGTGGAAGAAGGCCGAGTAGCCGACGGCGTCCGTCCCGGCGGGGAACGCGCTGACGGTGTCGTGGTGGTTGTGCAGCCCCAGGCCGATCTGCTTGAGGTTGTTGGAACACTTCATGCGGTTGGCGGCTTCGCGGATCTTTTGGACGGCCGGCAGCAGCAGGCCGATCAGGATCGCGATGATCGCGATCACTACCAACAGCTCGATGAGCGTGAAGGCGTTTCGTTTGGCGGACATGGTTCGGACCCTTCGTAACGAAAGAAAGATAATGGCGGGACGGCCCATCGGGCGCCCCAATCAACGCCGACGCACGGACGGAATCGCCGGACGGCAAACGGCCCCAAGACGGGCGGCTCGGACGGCCCCGGCGCGGGAAGACGCGCGCCGGGGAATGGTGCCATGACGGTTGGAAGCCTCAGATTCGCGTGTGCCCCGCCGGCCGTCGCCAAGGGCGGCGACGCGACGCGGGGGCGCGGGGCGCGCCGGGACGGACCCCGGGCGCGCGGCTTCCCATGAAAAAGATGAAATCAGCGAGGGGGGTGGTAAATCACGGCCGCCAGACGGGCGGGCGAGCGATCAAAAAGGTCAGCCGGAAACGGCCGGGACGCGACCGCGAAGTCGTGGTTGTCGAAGAGAACGCCGGTCAGGTCATCCCCCGTGGGAAGTGGGACCGGGGCCTTCGGAAGCGGGGCGGGGGCGGTAGGAACTTTGGAACAGTTCGGCCCGTGGCAGCGCGGTTTGGCCGGCGTTTGCCCGTGGTCCGCGGCCAATTGGCCCAGACTCGGTTGGTGGTCCGGCATGTTGTATTCCCCGCACCCGGCCGCCGCCCGGCCCGGCGCGAACGCCAGCCCGCCGAGGATCGCGATGGCGACCCCCAGTGTGCGGAAGATAGGAATAGAACGGGGAGAGGACATACTTTCCCAAATTACCAACAATCATTCTTCTACACGACCGTTCGCGCGGACGCAAGCAGATTCCCGAAAATGTGGCGGATCGCCCCACTGGCCGGCCCGGCGGTTCGCCTTGCGTTGGGCCGGCGGCCGGGGTATTCCGCGCGGCAGGGGCCGACCTGACACGGGAACGGAATGATCTGGCGAGTGAGTCTGTGGCTGACGGCGCTGGGCGGCTTGTGGGCGGCGCCCGCCGCCGCGCAGGAGGCCGACGAACCGGCGGCCGTCACCGCGGACCTCTCCGCCCGGCCGCGCGCGTGGCTGCACTTCGACTACCTTCTTTGGCACGTCTCCAACGGGCCGCTGCCGGCCCCCGTGCTGACCGTCAACAACAACCCGAACAGCATCGCGGCGCTGAATGAGCCGGGCACGCGCATCTTGGTCGGCGGTTCCGAGCGCCGGGATTTCGACTACGGGTTCCTGAGCGGCCTCCGGCTGGCCGGCGGCGCGTGGCTCGACGCGGACGGCACCGTCGGCGCCGCGTTTTCCGGCTTCCGCCTCGGGCCGCACGAAGTCGGCTACGCGGCCCGCTCTCCCGGCGGCGCGGGGCCGGTGGTGGCCATCCCGGTGAACGCGGCGTCTCCGTTCGGGAATGACCCGGCCGGGGAGACGACGCTCAACTCCGGCGGCGCCCCGTCCGCCGTCCGCATTCGCAGTTCCTCGGAAGCGTGGGGCGGCGAGGTCAACGCCCTGTTCATGCCGCGGCCGGCCGACGATGTCGTCGTTGGCTTCCTGCTCGGCGGGCGGTATTTCGGCCTGCGCGAGTCGTTCGACTTGTCGGACACGTTCTTCGACGCGGCCAACGCGGGGACCGTCGCCGTGCGGGACGCCTTCGACACGCGCAACCACTTCGGCGGCGTCAACCTCGGCGGCCAAGCCCAATGGGCCGGCGGCCGGTGGCAGGCGTCCGTCATCGGAAAAGTGGCCCTCGGCGTGGTGAGTCAACGGCTGGAAATCCGCGGGGCCACCGTCGTCAGTGGGGCGCCGTTCGGCATGGGCGACGCGACCTTTCCCGGCGGCGTGTTCACCCAAGCGAGCAACATCGGGTCGTATTCGCAAGAGCGGTTCGGCGTCCTCCCGGAGGCGAACGTGCGGGTGGCGTTCGCCGTCACGCGGAATCTGCACGTCACCGTGGGGTACGACGCCCTGTTCCTGAACTCCGTGTTGCGGCCGGGCAACCAGATTGATCGCACCGTGAACGTCAACCAAAGCGTCCTGTTCGGCGGCGCGGGGGGCGGCCCGCAACGGCCGGCCGCGACGCTGACCGATTCCGGCCTGTGGATGCACGGCGTCAGCGTCGGCGTGGGATTTTCGTTTTGACGGCCTGCCTTTCACCCCGGAGGGGTGGCAGCGATTAGCCCCGGGTCGCGCTTCGCGCACCCGGGGAAACGATCCACAATAATTTCCGACCCCGGAGGGGTCGCAGGAAGACGCTGCGACCCCCTCCGGGGTCAAAAACCAGTTCATTTGCCCTTCCCACGTTCCCCGGGTGCGCCGCCGCGGCGACCCGGGGCTAGAGCAGAGTTCGGGCGGG
>JAYUGD010000451.1:0-1764 GCA_043767785.1 Zavarzinella sp.
GTCATGGACACGCCCGGCTACGACCCCGTGAGCATGACCGGCATCGTCGCCGGCGGGGCGAACGTGCTGGTGTTCACCACCGGCCGCGGCTCCGTGTTCGGGTGCAAGCCGTCCCCGTCGATCAAGGTGGCCACCAACAGCCCGCTGTACAACCACATGCTCGGGGACATGGACATCAACGCCGGCCGCATCTTGGAAGGCGTCCCGATGGAAGAAGTCGGCAAAGAGATCTTCGAGAAGATCCTCTCTGTCGCCAGTGGCGAGAAGACCAAGAGCGAACTCAACGACGTGGGCGAGGAAGAGTTCGCCCCGTGGAGCATCGGGCCGACGCTGTGACAATTGAAGACAGCCCACGGACGGCCGTCCGTGGGCTGTCTTCGGGTCTCAACTTCGCATGGCGTCGTTTGGGCAAACTCGCTAAGATGCGCCCGTTGAACCGACTTTTCTGATTACTTGGAGACGTTCATGGACCGGGCCTCCCTACGGGTGTGTGTGGCCGCCACCCTCGCATTGCTGGTCGGCGGGCCGTTCGCCGCCGCGGACGACAGCGCCCAAGACAAGATTCTGAAGCTGAACAACGTCACCGGCACCACTGCCATGTCGGCCCGGCTGCTGGAGCTGTTGAAAGACAAGGAAGGCACCAAGAAGCTCCTCGTCGAAGCGATGAAGATGTTGAAGGACGAGAAGAAGCCGCTCAAGTACAACGCCTGCTTCGTCCTCGCCCGCGCCGCCCAAGGCCTGAAGGACGTGCCGACGGCCGAAGCCTTCTACAAGGCGTGCGCCGAGGACGCCACCAAGCTCGCCAGCGCCAGCAAGATCATCGACGTGTTTGACAGCATGATCGACCTGTACTCGCAGAACAAGAAGTTCGACGAGGCGATCCGGGCCTGCCAAGAGTTCTTGGACATCCAAGCCGACGACTTGGACAACCCGATCAACCAGATGAAGCCGTTCATCCTCGAAAAGTTGGTGCTCGCCACCGCCCGCAAGGGGAAGACGGACGAGGCCCTCAAGTTGGCCGAGAACCTGATCGAGAAGGACAAGGGGGGGTGGTACTTCGTCCGCCTCAAGGCCGAGGTGTACAAGGAGGCCGAGAAGTACGGCGACGCCGCCGACGCCTACTTGCAGACCATCGACCGCTTGAAGAACAGCAAGCGGCTGGAAGACGAGCAGAAGGAAGTGTTCATCAAGCGCGTCCGCTACGCCCTCAGCAACATCTACGTGGAACTCAAGCAGATCGACAAGAGCGCCGAGCAGCTCGAAATCCTCATGAAGGACGACCCGGACAACCCGACGTACCTGAACGACTTGGGCTTCGTGTGGGCCGACCACGACATGAAGGTGGACGAGTCCGAGAAGCTGATCCGCAAGGCCATCCAAAAGGACCGCGAGCAGCGCAAGAAAATCGAAGACCTGCCCAAAGAAGAGGACGTGGACAACGTCGCCTACCTCGACAGCTTGGGCTGGGTGCTGTTCAAGCAGAAGAAGTACGCCGAGGCCAAGAAGGAACTGCTCGCCGCCACAAAGACCGAAGAGGGCAAGCACATCGAAATTTTGGACCACTTGGCGGAAGTCCACATGGCCCTCGGCGAGAAGGCCGACGCGGTCAAGGTGTGGAAGGAAGCCGTCAAGGGCGAGACGCTTTCCCGCCGCGAGAAGGAGCGCAAGAAGGTGATCGAACAGAAGCTGGCCGAGGCCGAAAAGAAGTGAGTTGGGTTAGTGAGACAATCGCCGGGCGGGCCGCGGAGGTGTTCCTCCCGGCCC
>JAYUGD010000452.1:0-13733 GCA_043767785.1 Zavarzinella sp.
GGTTGGCGTTCTGCATGTACTCGAGGATCAGCGTGTTCGGGTAATTGTTCGTGGAGGTCTGCTCGAAGCAGCCGCCCGGTTCCCGCAGCAACCCGTCGAGGCCCTTCACCAAGTCGGCCATCGTCGTCGGGTACACGTCCAGTTTCACCTTGAGCGTGCTCTTCACCATGTCCTTCGGCAGGACGACGTAGCCGGTCGCCCGCGTCTCCAGCATGTCGCTGGTGGCGCCGACGCCGGGGAAGCCCTCGGCCACGACGGTCATTACCCGCCCGACTTGGTCCGGCTCGGCGGTCGGCTCACTGTTGCCGTTGACGATCAGGGTGGCCTCGCCTGCCGCCGTGGGCCGGACGCGGAAGACCTTGCGGCCCTTCTCGTTGGCCGTCAGGGAGATGGAGTCCTTCACCAAGCCCTCGGCCGTGACCATCGACCCGCCTTCCACCTTCAGCCCCTTCGGCGTGAGGGTGAAGCTGACGGCGCGGTTCGTGTCGCTGTCGTTGACCACGCGGACCGGCACGTCGATCACGTCGCCGGCCGTCACTTCCAGCGGGAGTTTCGGGTCTACCGTGAACGGCTTGCGGGCCTCGATGGTCTTGGTGACGGCCCCAATGCGGCCGTCCACCGTGTGCCCGGCCACCAACACTTGGTAGGTAGCGATGGAGTCGGAAAGCTGGAAGTTCACGCTGGTCTTGCCGGTGTCCGGGAGGACGATCACGGGGTTCCAGTAGACCGTCTCGGTGAAGTCGGTGCGGACGTCCGGCCGCAGGTTCGCGTCACGCTGGTGGGCGAACTCGCGGGCGATGAACGGGAACGACTGCGGCATCGCCGCCATGTCGGGCTCCCCCATCGCCATCTCGCGGCCGAAGCCATCGCCCCCGAAGCGGCCGCCGCCGAACCCGCCGGGCATCCCGGGGTTGGGCGGGCCGCCCGGGCCGCCCGCGATGCCGGGCTTGCCCGCCGGCCGGAGCATTCCAAACGCTGGCATGTCCCGGAGGGCGGCCCCGCGGCCGTTGGCCCGCATCTGACCGTCTTGCAAGCCTTTCCGCAGCCGGTTGACTTGCTGGGCTTTCTTGGCGCCTTCCAGTTGTCGGGCTTCGCCCTTTTGCTTCTCGAACAGTTGGCCGCCAAGCATATCCTTGGCATTCTCTTCTGCCTTCTCGGCCTTGGCGTCTTTCACTTGATTGGCGTCGAACTTGTTGCGCTTGTCCGCGCCGGCCATGCCCTTCATCATCTTCGGAACCATCATGCCGGGCGGCGCGGGGGCCGGGGCGGCGCCGGCCATCGGGCGAGGGGCCATTTCCGGGGCGGCCATTCGATCCCCCATCTCAGGCGCCATTGCCGCGTCGGCCTTGGCCGGCATGACTTCATTACGCGCCCCGCGGGCCGCGGGGGCCGATGTCGATGCCACGTCCGTTTGGCGACCGTTGGCGTTCTTCTGATTCACGACGCCGTAGGCATAGTCGGCTTGCGGCGTCCCCCGCGTGGCGTACACGCCGAACATGAGCAGGGCGGCCGTCGCCAAGCTGCCGGCCGCCGTGAGATGGAATAAACCGCGTCGCCCCGCCTGTTGCCGGACCGCGAGGACGATGGCCCCGATGCCCAACAGCATCACGGCGACGAGGAACACCGGCATCGCCATCGAGCGGACGCGGCCGAGGCGGGTCTCGTACTCGTACAGTTCCGCGGCCGCCGACACGCGCTCACTGTCACGCGACAGACGGGTCGCCTCGGCCGTTTGCACTTTCGCGGCCAATTCGTTCGCTTCCGAATTCAAGAACTCAGCCCGCTTCTCCTCGGCCTCGGCGGCCTTCAGCGCGGCCTCTTCCAGCTTGGGCTGGAACTCGGCGTTCACGCGCTGTTCTTCGAGCCGGTACAGGGCGACCGGGGCCGACGCCCGCTGGCCGTGGGCGACCAGCATGCGCTCCACCTCGGGCCGGTCGTCGGGCTTGGCCGCGGGGACGTTTTGCTCCGCGAACCGCCGCCAGCCCTGCGTGCCCAAAAGCAGGTCGAGAGCGACGGCCGCCTTCGGGTGTTCGGTCAGCAGGAAGTCCGCGTGCTCCAAGTCGCCGGGGGTCTTCACGTCCCCCGCGATCAGGAATTGCGTCGGCATCAGCCGGTCCGTCTTGTTGTCGGCCATCGTGATGACGCTCTGGTCTACGACGGCGACCATCAGCACCGCCGGGGCGGCGTATTCTTTTTCGTTCACGGCCGAGAGGTCCAATTTCACTTGGCCGGCCGGCGTGTATCGGCCCTTGTCCGGGTTCACGTTCAGGTGCAGTTGTTCGGCCGGCTTGCGGTACACGAGGCGTTCGGCCCGGGGGATTAGCGTCGCCCGGCCCTCGCCGGCCTTGGCCGGTTCCTCGAACACGGTGACGCGCGTCACGCCGCCGAGTTTGGCTTCGCCTTGCAGTTGAACGTCCGCCGGCTTGCCGGCCGTCACTTCGACTCGCTTATGTTCGATCAACCGGCCGCGGGCGTAGGCGCCGACTTGCAGTGCTTTGGTCCCCTGACCCACTTGCAGCGTGAGCTTGATCGGCTCGCCGCGGTCGGTCACGGGGTCGGCGGCCGTCAGCACCACGCCGTCGGCCTTCACCGTCGGCAGCGGGAAGCCGCTCTTCGTCGGCGGCTCGATGGACGAGGGCGTTTCGACCATCAGGTGGTATTGTTTCCCGGCCTTGGGCGTGACGGTGAAGACGCCTTGGCCGCGGTTCACGCCGGGGCGTTCGGCGTCCGTGAGCGTGGCGACGGAAATCTTCTCCGTGCCGTCCGTGACGTACCCCTTCAGGTCTGCCGGCTTGCCCTGCGGCGTGCGGACTTGGACGTACACGCGGGAGGCGACCCCTTCCACCAAGTCGCCGCCTTCGGGGAAGAACTCGACGGTAAGGTGCTTGCCGATCACCGGGATGGGGCGAACGATGGTCTCGGGCTGGCCGCCGTCCACGATGGTGACAGCTAGCGTGGCGTTGCCGTTGCCGACGTTGGCGGGGAGTTTAAAACGAATGTTCAGCACGCCCTTGGCGTTGAACTTGAGGTCGGTCTCCGTGTGGATCGACACGCCTTCGATGCTGGCGACGACGGTGGCCCGGCCGTTGACCAACGCCCCGCCGGCCGTGCGCGACGCCTCGACGCGGGCCTGCACCCACTCGCCGGCCCCGTAGGACTTGCCGTCGAATTCGAGTTTCTTCTGGAACTCGTCTTTGACGTAGGTGTTCACGATGAACTTGCGCGTCTCAAGCAATTTCTCCGCCCGCGTCAGCTCGTCCGTGTCGAACACGTCCAAGGCGTACTCGCCGCCGGGGGCGCCGTCGGGGATTTCGTATTCGCCGAGGCCGATGCCCCGCAGTGGCTTACGGTCCGGCCCGAGGATGGCCTTGGCGCCGTCCATCACGCGGCCGTTGCCGCGATCCAGTTCCGTGACGGCCCCGGACGGGTCGCGTAGTTTAAACACCAAGTTCATGTCGCGGTCCGGCGGGAGGAAGGTCGCCCGGTCCAGCGTCAGGGAGCGGAAGCGGACGACTTCGAGCGGCTTGTACAGCGGCTTGTCCGTGGCGAGGTGCGTGACGTAAACGGGCCGGGCGAGCGGCACCTTCTCGGCCAACACGCTCTTGCGGTTGTCCTCGTTGTAGGCGACCACGTCGAGGAACAGTTCCGACCCGGGCTTCACGCCTTGCCAGAAGCTGGCGGGGAGTTTCAGCGTGGACGGGGCCTGCGGCTTGTCGTGCGTTTCGCGGAGCAACTCGCGGTTGTCCTGGTCCCGCATCACGATTTCCATCTTCTTCGGGAGCGTGTAGTTTCCGTCCTTATTCAGCGTCTCGATGCGCCACTCGTTGGGCGCGCCGGGCTGGACGCGGGCCGGGCCGGTCAGCCGGACGACGAAGTCTTTTTGCTGGACGGCCTTGGCGGCCGCTTGCAGGGCGTCCGCGTAATTCTTGGAGAGCGCCACTTGGGCCGTCTCGGCTTCCGTGGCGGCGGTCATCACCGACTCGGTGCGGGCCTTCGACGTGCCGCGGGCGTCGGCCAACAATTGTTCGGCCTGCTTGGCCGCGAGTGTCTTCGCCGCGACGTCTTCCTTTTGCAAGTACCAGCCGGTGAACTGCGTGGCGGCCGGGACGCCCAAGCCGGCGACGACGAGGACGCTGGCCGCCAACGCCCACCGCTGCCAGACGCCGGCCATCGTCGGGGCGGGTTGGGCGGCGGAGGCCGGCTTCGGCGGGATCGCCGCCGGAGACGCGGGTACTTTGAAAATCACTTGCGGGTGGGCGTCCTTGGCGGCCCCGGCGAGGCGGGTCTTCCACCGCTCGGCTTCTTGAGCGAGGTCGGCGCCTTCCGGGGAGGCGAGATAGGCTTCGAGGTCGGCGCGGTCTTGGCCGTCGAGCAAGCCGTAGGCGTGTTCGAGCATCATGGCCTGAAACCGGTCGCGGTCGGGCACGGGGGTACTCATGGGAAGGTCCGCCAAAGGAAGATCGAAATAATTTCTGGTGTGCGAGTCATCGGGCGCCGGCCGTCAGGCGAGCGCCTTGCGAAGTTTCTGGAGGGCCGCCCTCATCTGAGTCTTCACGGTCCCCACGGGCGCGTGGCGGATGTCCGCGATCTGCTCGTAGGTGAAGCCGCCGTTCTGGCGGAGGAGAAAGACTTCCTTCTCCTCCGCCCGCAGGTCGGTGATGGCTTGCCGCAGCCGGGTGAGGTCTTCCTGATCCTCGGCGGCCTGACTCACGCCCGTGTCGCGTCCGGCAATCATGGTCTCGTCCCCCGCAAAGGGTTTGGCCCGGCGGTTCCACGCGGACCGCTGCATGTCCTTGGCCGTGTTCAGCCCGACGCGGAAGATCCACGCCCGCAGGTTGACCACGTCCGGCAGCGATTCGCGGGACCGCCAACATTTCAGGAAGGCGTCCTGCGCGGCGTCCTGCGCGGCGTCCCGGTCCCCCAGGACGTATACGAGCGTGCTGAGCAGGTCGTCCCGCATCTCCGTGAAGGCGCGGGTGAGCACGGCCCCCCACTCGCCGGGGGCGACCGGCGCCGCGCCGGCAAGGTCGGGCGTCACCGGCGGTCGATCCAAGATTTGGCTCGTTCCGGACTTGCTCATGGTTCCGTTACCTTTTCGACGGGAGACGGCCGCCGCGCGATTGTCGCGCCGTTAAAAAAGACGGGAATATTCGTCCGGCGGGCGAATCGCCCACTCTCAATGACGGTGATAGGCCAGACAAATCACCGGCGGCTGATTCTTCTCCGCCCGCCGCCAGTTCGCGAAAGCAGCCACGTCGTGCAGTTGCTGCCACAGCGCCGGCCGCTGGCGGGCGAAGGCGTCCGCGTAGTTCAAGACCACCGTGACCGGCCCGGCCGCGGCGGCGTCGAGGTGCGTCAGCGCGTCCGCCAGCGCGTCCCAGTTTTTGCCGTAGTCGGCCGGCAGGGCGAAGGTCTCTTGCATCACGGCGTGCAGCGCGGCGTCGTCGGTCAGGCGCCGGGCATCAATTTTGAAAATAGTCATGAGCAGTCGTCTCCGAGCGTGGCCGGTCAGCGGATCTTTTTGAAGCTGGAGTAGTGGTCGTCGCTGTAGTACGCGCTGCCGTCCGAGCCGGTGACGAGGCGCTCGGGGCCGCGGTTCACGCCGGGCTTCAGCGGGTTCACGTCCCACTCGCGGTACTTGATCTTGCGGGCTTTCGCGTCACTTTGGGGGAGCCGCTTCTCGAAGTTGCCAAATGTCCGGCCCCCCTCGTAGCCGTCCGGGGCGTCCGCGTGTTGATCGACGTGAGCGAGCATCTTGATTGCCTTGTCCGGCACGCCTTTCAGGACGACAGGGCTTTTGGCGACCGGCGGGGCGGCCGGCCCTTTGGCCGGCGAAATGAACATCTCGGCGAGGAACGTCTTGGTCGAGTCATTGGCCCGGTCCACGGCGTCCGGGTCGAAGGCCCGGCCGGATTTGATGTCCTTCCCGGCCTTCGGGTTGGTGAAGTCGCCCGCCACGCCGCCCAAGCGAAGCACCTGCCAGTCCACGCCGCCGGCCCGCATTTCGGCTTCAAAAGCGGCGAGTTGGGCGGGGGGGACGGCCGGGTCTTCCGAGCCGACGATCACCAGGACGGAGCAGCCGATTTTCTTGGCGTCGTCTCCGGTGGCCGACAGGTCGCCGTGCAGGCAGACGATGCCTTCGAGTTCCCCGCCGGCGCGGGCGAGTTCGAGGAGGGCCGTGCCGCCGATTCCGTAGCCGACGCCGGCCAGTTTTTTGATGTCGATTTGCGGAATCTTGCCGCAGAGTTCGACGGCGGCGGCCATGCGTGCCCGGACCCCTGATCGGTCCTTGCCGGTCAGCCCGAGTTTGGCGGCGGCGTCTTTGCCATCCTTCGGAGTCACGCCTTTGCCGAACAGGTCCACGCACAAAACCGCGTAGCCGAGGCGGGCGAGTTGGGCGGCCTTGGCGCGCGTCTCGACGTGGGACGCCCCCCATTCCGTGGCCAACAGGACGCCGGGCCGCTTCGCCGGCGAAGCGCTGTCGTAGACCGCGACGGCCTCCAACGCGGTTGGGCCGTGCTTATATTCAAGGGGTTTGGCGACGACTTCCGCCAGAGCGGCGGAGGAGACTAGGAACAAGCCGACCAGAGAAAGGACCGACATTCGCATCCGCAAACTCCGCGAGGGAGAGAGTCTGCGGGGAATTCTAGGCGGCGGCCGAAAAACGGGGCCGGTTTTGCCGGCCGGAATTCTGAGGATCATCAAGAGTCGGGCGGCGACACGCCGAGACTGGCGTACAGATGGGCAACTTGAGCCTTCAATTGGGCCACTACTTTCCGTAGGTCGCCAATCTGGGCCAACGCCTCGTCCAATCGGCCATCGGGCTTCGGCGCTTCGACCACCGGCAGGGCTTGCGGCCGCGGAGTTGGTTCCACGTCATGCAGCGGGCCGGTGTCCACGCCGGCGTGCCGTTGCCGCAGGGCGTGCAACTCGTTGGGCGTGTGGAACCCGTGCGTGAGAATCGCCCCGCGCCGCGCTTCCGGCGTAATCCAGAGTACCATCCCGCGTTCGGCCAGCGACCGGAGCATCTCCGAGTATTGCTCCGAGTCGATGGCTTCCATCCGCGCGGCGCGGGTGCGGGCCTCGGCCGCCGTCTGCGGGCCGCGCAGGAGCAATTCCGCGAGGAGCGCCACTTCCGGCTTGGAGACTTTCCACGCGTCGTACAGGTTGTGCCGCCAACGGTCGGTGCGGCCGCCGGTCTGCATGAACACCAAGCCCTTGCGCTTGAGTGAGGTCAGGGCCTCATCGACCTCCGGGTCCTCGTAACTCGTCAGCGGGTCGCGATTGGACTTCTGGTTGCTGCCGACCACGACGGCGTTCAGCGTCAGCGGTTCGGAAATGGAAGCGGTGAGGGCCTTTTCGACCAGCACGCCGAGCAGGCGGCGTTCCATCGGCGTCAGCGGTTCGGCCATCGGGACACGTCCTTCCAACGAAAAAACCCTTGCGTCTCCGGTGATTGTGGGACTGGCCACCGGGGACGCAAGGGGAGTCACATTTTTTCGCCGCGGTCAGGTCAGCCCTGCAAGTGGGCTTCGATGAACCACAGGTCTTGATCGAGGTCGCCGCTGATTTGCGTGAACAGGTCGGCCGTCGTCGGGTCGCCGATGTCGTCGGCCTTGTTGATCGCTTCTCGCGCGGACTTGGCGACCGCGGCGTAACGGTCGGCCAACGCGGTCAGGTGCTGTTGGCCGTTCACCGCGTCCGGCGGGTATTCCGGCAAGCGAGAGTTCTTGGCGGCCATGCGGGCGGTGCCATGAGCGGTGCCGCCGAGGGCCGTGGCCCGCTCGGCGATTGTGTCCACGTGGTCCTTGAGTCGGTCCGCGAACTCGTCGAACAACTTGTGCAGGGCGATGAAATTCGCCCCCTTCACGTTCCAGTGGGCCTGCTTGGTCTGGGACATGAGGTCGAAGGTGTCGGCCAGTTGCTGGTTGATCAGTTCCACCAGCTTTTCACGGTCGTCGGCCTTCAAGTCGATGCGGGTCTTGAAGAAGTTGCGCTCACTCATCAGAAACTCCAAAATAAGCGGTGACATGGCCCATCCATAGGGCCGACGGATAACTGGTTTCAAGAGAAGTGTGATGAAGTAACAGAGAAAACTGCCGGCCACCCCTCTCCCCTAACTGATTGATTTTTAAGATGACTTTGTTCTTGGCGTATGATGAACGACTTAGCAACTTGCTGTGACGGCAAGCTTCCTCTTCCCGGATAGGAGCGATGACCATGACGCGCATCCAGTGGGCGACGATTGCCGGTCTTGCGATGACATTGGGCGGTCTCCATCAATGGCCGTGCGCGGACGCGGCGCCGTTGCCGGTTCCAGGCAAGAGTCCGAACAACGAGAAAATCCGCGATCTTCAACAGCAGCGCGTCAAGGCGCTGGAAGAACAGATGGACGGCCAGTTTGAGCGCGTGAAAATTGGGAAAGAGCATCTCGGCGTCTACCTTGATTTGATCTGCGAATTGGGGGAAGCGGAAGCGGACGTGGCCAGGAACCGCAAAGATGAAACCGCCGCGATGGAGCGCGTCGTCACGAAACTTCGCGAGACGGAGGACATTGTGAAGGAACTGGCGAAAATGGGCCTGCAAACGAAACAGGCCGTGGCCCAAATCCGCGCCGCCCGCCTGAAGGCGGAGATCAAGTTGGAAAAGAGATCGCTGGAGAAATAACGGCGGCGGCCGACATTCGCCGATTTTCGTCGGGGCAAACTGAGCGGCCCCGGAGTGTACCGGGGCCGCTCGCATTCCGCCACTTCCCGATTCACTTGACTTGTTGCAGCACCAAGTCAATCGGGTCGCCTTCCAAGGCCCGCAGGTACGTCACCAAGTCTTTCTTCTCTTGGTCCGTCAGCCCCAAAACTCGGGGGATGACCGGCCAGCCGCCGCGGGTGAACAGTTTCGGCTCGGGGCCGGTCCACTTCGTGCCGGCCTTGTTGGCGGCCATGAACGCCTTTTCCGCGTCGAAGTCCCGCATCTTGGGGTCGAGGAACTCGTTGGCGTTGCCCCCCTTTTCGTAGAAGGCGACCACGTCTTCCAAGGTCTTTTCGCTGCCGTCGTGCATGTACGGCCGGCTGGCCAGCAGCCCGCGCAGGGCCGGCGTCTTGAACGCCCCATACAGGGAAACGTCCTTCGCCCCCAAGGGCTGGGCCGCGAAGCGCCCTTCCTGACCCGGCTTGATCTTTCCGTCCACGACGCCGACGCCGAGGTTGTGGAACGTGTGGTCCGTGAAGGTCTCGCCGACGTGGCAACTGTTGCAGCGGGCCTTGTTGAAGAACAGGACGCGGCCGTTGTTGATTGACTTGGCGACCTCCGGGATCTTCCCCGCGTCGGCGGCCGGGTCGAGGTTCAAGGCCTGAAGCGGGTAGATTTCCTTGGCGGCGAAGGCGGCTTTCAGGACGGTTTCATAGTCCTTCGGCTGCGGGTCGAACTTATTGTTCTCTTCCTCCGCGGCCCGCACGCGGGCGGCCACGTCGGCCCGGTCTTGGATCGAGTTGCCGACCAGCACGGTCCGCTCGTAGGTGGCGATGGCCTTGGCGGCCGTGTCCCGCGTCGCCTTGTGGCCGAATTCCTTTTCAAACTGCCCAGCGTACCGCTCGGCCTTGCGGACGCGCTTGATGGCCTCATTCCAGGCGTTGCCCTTGCTGTCGAACATTTCCACGTTATTCTGCACCGGCCCTTGGGACTGAGCCTCCAGCGAGTCGGCCCGGCCGTCCCAGAATTGGAAGCGGTTGAAGGCCGAGTTCATCACGGTCGGGGCGTTCATGCCGCCGAGACTGCCGCCGATCCCTTTGGACGTCTTGGAGGCGTCTGCAAACCCATCCCGCGGGCTGTGGCAGGTGGAACACGAAACCGTGCCGTCGCTGGAGAGGATGGGGTCGAAGTACAGTTCTTTGCCGAGTTGCCATTTGGCAAGTGTCATCGGGTTTTCGCCCGGCACCGTCGGCGCGACATTCAAGCCCAGCGGCATCTTGACTTTGATCACCTTTCGGTCGGCCGTCACGCCGGTCTGCACGTCCGTCGCCTTCTCGGTGAGTTCGTTGAAAAACTTCGGCAACTTCTCCCACTCGGCCTTGTTCTGCCCGCGGCTCACGAACACCATCGGGACTTGCTCGGGGAACGGCCGCATCAACGACACGTTCGGCAAGTCCACTTCCAGTTCCGGCTCGTCGGCGCGGAGAGCCAACACGCCGCCGAGGAGAGTGGCGGGCAAAATCATCCAGAGGGACCGCGAACGCATGTCCATACCTTTCAAGTGGGGGATCGGAGAGCCGGCGGGGCGGGTCACAGGCGGGTAAGGTACATGAATAAGGCGGGCGGGCGCGGGCAGCAAGTGTTCGGCCGCCAGAATGGACGCCGATTGACTGCTGAGAATTCAACAAGTGACAGCGGCCGCCGTGGCCGTTATCCTAACCGAGACACCCGCGCGAGCTTGTCCCCATGTTCAGCCGATGGTGGTTCCCCGTGGCGTTCGGCGTCGTGATTCTGCTCACGCTGCCCGCCGTCGCGCTGTTCGCCCTCGATTTCAGCGGCTACGGCGGGGAGGTGAACACATGGCTGGAAGACCGGCTGAAACTTAGTTACCACTCCCCGCTCGCCAACTGGGCGAACATCGTCTTGCTGATCGTGCCCGTCGTGCTGATGCTGCTGTACCTGCTCAAACTCAAGCGGAAGCCGCAGGTGGTGGCCAGCACCTACTTGTGGAAGAAGAGCATCGAAGACCTGCGCGTGAACAGCCTGTTGCAATGGCTTCGCCAGAACGTCCTGTTGCTGTTGCAACTCTTGATCCTCGCCTGTGGGCTGTATGCCGTGCTGGCCCCGCAACTGCACGGGTCGAAGACGAGTGGCAAGTATTTCATCATCATGGTGGACAACTCGGCCAGCATGTCCGCGACGGACATCGCCCCCAATCGGCTGGCGTGGGCGAAGGGCGAGGCTCTGAAAGAAATCGACGCGGCGTCCGATACGGACATCGGCATGGTGATCGTCTTCAACGCGACGGCCGAGATTCGCCAGTCGTACACCGGAAACAAACTGCTGCTCCGCAAGGCCGTGGAAGACATCCGACCCACGATGCTGCCGACGCAGATTGACGAAGCCCTCAGCTTGGCCGCCAGCCTCGCCAACCCGACGCGGTCCACGGAAGACGCGGCCGTACGGCCGGAGAACCCCGAGCCGGGCAAGGAGCGCACCTACGCCGCCGTCGAGGGGCTGTTGGCCGACATCCACCTGTTCTCCGACGGCCGGTTCGCCGATTTGCCGACATTCGCCCTCGCCAATCTTCAGTTGAATTTTCACTCCCCCGGGGCAAAGGAAGTCGGCAACGCCGACAACCTCGGCATCACTCGCTTCGATGCCATCCGCGACGAGACGACGCCCACGAAGATTCAGGCGTTCGTCACGCTGATGAATTTCCGAAACGGCCCGGCGAGGGCGGCCGTTGAACTTGACGTGTTGGCCGGCGCCAATCGGGCGTTGGACGTTCGCCGAAAGGAAGTCGTGATCCCCGCCCGCGTGTACCAAGAACCGACGGGGAACGACGCCGGCCCGGCGAAAGACGTTCCCGGCGAAACGACTGTCTCATTCGACTTGGCCAACGTGGACGAGAACGCGGACATCACCCTGCGGGTGCGGCTCGCGGGCAACAAAGACGCATTCACCGCCGACGATCAGGCGTGGGTGGTGTTGAGCCAAGTCCGCAAGGCCCAAATTTTGATCGTCGGCACGGGGAACCCGCTGCTTAAAAACTTCTTCGAGTCCAAGGCGGCGAAGGCCATTTGCGATGTCGCGGAGATCACGCCGCCGGAGTTGGCGGAGGCGAAAGCCTACGGCACCCCCGCCCAAGAAGGCCGGTACGACTTGGTGATCTTCGACCGCTGCGGCCCGGCCCGCGAGGAGGACATGCCGCGGGCGAACACGCTGTTCATCGGCCACCCGCCGCCGCCGTGGCGCTTCGACGGCCCGGACGACGGCTACCGCGTGGAGAAGGTGACGTTCCCGCAAATCCGCGGCTGGTCGGACAGCGACCCGGTGATGCGCGGCCTGCGCGGCTGGTACGAATTGGAAGTGGCCGAGGCGTACCGCTTCAAGAATCTCCCGCCCAAGACGCCGCATCTATTAGAGGGTGACAAAGAACTGCTGCTGATGTTCCCGCTGTCCCGACAGGCCCACAAAGACTTGGTGCTGGCCTTCCCCCTCGCGACGGGCGACGACAAGTGGAACACCCGTTGGTTCCTCAAGCCGGTGTTCCCGCTGTTCCTGTGGAACGTCGTCCGCACGCTGGGCAACGTGCGGGACAACGCCACCGAGGAGAACGTCACGCCCGGCAACACCGTTCGGCTCCAGCCGCCGGGGGACGTTGCCGAGGTAACGGTGACTTCCCCAGCGGACCGGCGGACGGAGTTGAAGCGGGGTTCGCGGAACGATTTCCAGTTCGCCCAGACCGACGAACTCGGCGTCTACGCAGCCACGTGGAAGAAAGAGACGCACCGCTTCGCGGTCAACCTGTTCGACCCGAACGAGAGCCACATCGAACCCCGTCCGGCCGTGAAGATCGGCGACGTGGAGATCGCGGCCGGGGCCAAGCGGGAGAAACTGCGCGAGCTGTGGCGGTGGCCCGTCTTGGCCGGGCTACTGGTCCTGTTACTGGAATGGTGGATTTACAACCGCCGAGTCTACGTGTGACCCGCGGGGGACCAGAATGACGCACTCCGCGGACCGCGAAGCCCTGTTCGCCCGGATCATGGAAGACCCGGACGACGACGCCCCCCGCCTGATTTACTCGGACATTTTGGAAGAGTCCGGCGACGCCGACCGGGCCGAGTTCATCCGCCTGCAAATCCGCTTCGCCCGGATGACTTCCGACGATCCGGATCGCAAGGCGGTGTACGACCGTATCCGCGACCTCGAACTCGAATACGGCGTCAAATGGCTCTCCGAGATGCCGTACACGCCGGGTGTCCACTGGGAAATCTTCGAGCGCGGCTTCATCTCCACCGCCCGCTTCGACAACCCGGACCGCTTCTTTGAACACGCCCCGACGGTGTTTGCGTCCACGCCGATTTCCCGGCTGCGCTTGCATCAGTTCTTCTCCGACGACATTCGCCGGATCGCTCCGTTGCCGTTGTTGAATCAGGTCAAGGAACTGGACTTGGAAGACGGCTGTCGGGCGGGGAACGCGGGGATCGAAGCGCTGGTCGAATATGGCCAACTGACGACTGTGGAAGCGTTACGCTTGCCCAATAGCAATCTTGGCCCGGCGGCAATGGGGGCAATTGCCCGCGCCGATTTCGCCCCCCGTCTGTGGTTCTTGGACGTATCTCGCAACGACATCCACGATGACGGAATGACATCGTTGTGTACCCGTCGCCCGAACGGTGGGCTGAGTGGCCTACGTCAACTTCGAGTCGGCCACTGTCAATTGACGTCGTGGGGATTGCGGGCGCTGTCCGTCGCGGAGCCGACCAGTGCCTTGCAATTGCTTCAAGTCAGCGGCAACACGCTCGGACCGGACGGCTTGGGCTTAATGGTTTACTACCCGTTTCGCCGGCTGAAAGCGCTGCTGGCCGACCGATGTGGCTTGGAAGACCGCCCGTTCTATCGGTTCGCCATCTCGTCGGATTTCCCCGCGTTGGAGTGGCTCTACCTGCGACAAAATCGGCTGGCTGACGATACCGCGGCTGTGTTGGCCGACACGAATGATTTCCCGAAACTCCGCGAGTTGAACCTCGGCGACAACC
>JAYUGD010000453.1:0-13723 GCA_043767785.1 Zavarzinella sp.
CCGCCGCCAGTTCACCGGCAGCAACGTTTCGTACACGTTCCGCAACACCAAGTCGAGCGTCGTGTCCTTCGGGTCGAGCGCCGCCAACAGGTCGCCGACGAGTTGCCGATAGTCGTTGTACATCCCCGGCCCGTGCCCCAGAATCGCCAGCACGTCCACCATGACGACGAGGGCGTGGCAGGTCTTCAACCCCGTCACCACGGGGAGAATCACTTCTTCACGATAGCGGGCGAACCGCCGGGCAAACGTGTCGGCCCACTCGGGATGAATTGCGCGGGCGTCGGCGGGCAGGGGGACGAATTCTTCTTCCGCATTGAGGCCGACGTACCGCGTCTTCGCCAGCGTTTCCGGGTCAGTCCCCTTAATGCGGTTGCCGTCGCGGTCCAGCAAAAACGTGGACGGCGTCTGATACGGGCGGTACGCCAGCCGGGACTTGGCGAGGCCGATCTTGTAGCGGTGAACCACGTCGGCTTGGGAGGCGTCGGCGCGGCGGGCCAACTCAAAGAACGGCCGGAAGTACTCTCCGGCCGTCAAATCTTTTTCCACGCGGCGGCAGGCGCGGTCCGACCACGCGGCGTAGGCCGTGCGGGCGTCCCGTTCGCCGGTGACCATCGGAATGTCGTTCACCCGTTCGCCCGGCAGGTCGAGCAGGTGCAGGCGTAGGCTGTTAAAAGTCCAATCGCTGCGCTCGAATTCACAGGCGTACTGGGAAATGTCCTTGGTGGCGGCGGGCCACTTGCCGTTCTGCACGAACTGGTTGCGATACCCTTCATAATCGAACCACGGCAACGTCCCCGGCTTGCGGATGGCCTTGGTGTCCGTCAATTCGCGGAAGTGGCTGACTTCGCCCGGATTTTTCGGCGGGCCGAGCCGGAACCGCAGCGGGTCGTGGAACTTCAAGTGGTTGATGAGGGAGGTGAGCAGGACGGTCTTGCCGCACCAGCGCGGGCCGATGACGCCGATGCGCCGCTCCGCCGTCTTCCACCGGAACGAGGACATGCCGCCCCCCGCGAACAAAAACCTTATCATACACTTCGCCGCCGGGGTCCGGGCATTTTAAGGCCGTTATCCGGCGCCCGCCCGGGGCGGTTGATTGATTAAGACAAGCGCATTGGGACACGGGACATGACCACGACCGCGAGAATTGACGACATGCGGGCCAAGGTGGCCGCCGGGGACCGCCTGACCTTCGACGACGGCGTGTTTTTGGACGCCAACGCCGACCTGCACACCCTCGGTGAATTGGCGACGGTCGTGCGCGAGCGCAAGAACGGCAAGGTAACGTACTACAACGTCAACGAACACCTGAACCCGACGAACGTGTGCGTCTACCGCTGCACCTTCTGCGCCTTCCGGGCCGACCTCAAGTCCGAGAAGGGCTACGTGATGCCGGACGAGCAGATCATCGCCCGCGGCCGGGAGGCGACCGGCCGCGGCTGCACGGAACTCCACATCGTCGGCGGCCTGCACCACGAACTTCCCTACGAGTGGTACCTGAACATCGTGCGGATTTTGCACGACGAATTCCCCGACCTGCACCTGAAGGCGTGGACAGCCGTGGAATGGGACTGGTTCGCCCGCATGACCGGCCGGCCGACGCGGGAACTGCTCTTGGAGATGAAAGCCGCCGGGTTGGGCAGCTTGCCGGGGGGCGGGGCCGAGATTTTCCACCCCGACGTTCGCCGGCAAATCTGCGACCACAAGGCCGACGCCGCCGAGTGGTTGCGGGTGCATCATGAGGCCCACGAGATCGGCCTGAACTCGAACGCCACCATGCTCTACGGCCACATCGAGAAGCCGGAACACCGCATCGACCACATGGTCCGCCTGCGGGAACTCCAAGACAAGACCGGCGGCTTCCAGACGTTCATCCCGCTCGCCTTCCACCCGGAGAACACCCGGCTGTCGCACATCACAAAGCCGTCCGGCCTCACGGACCTGCGGGTGATGGCCTTGGCCCGGTTGATGCTGGACAACTTCCCGCACATCAAGGCGTACTGGGTCATGCTGGGCAAGGAAACCGCCCAAATCGCCCAGTGCTATGGAGCCGACGACATCGACGGCACCGTCGTCCACGAGAAGATCTACCACGAAGCGGGGAGCGAGTCGCCGCAAGAGTTGACCGTCGAGGAATTACGGCGGCTGATTACGGAGACTGGCCACACCCCGGTGGAGCGGGACACGCTGTACCACGAAGTTATTCGTGAGACGGGTGCGAAGTGGCGGAAGGGGAAGCGGATGCTGGCGTTGGCGTGAACCGTCAGCCGGCGATCCGGATTTTCAAATCGTCGCATGTCGCCGCGTGGCTGGCTTCCAAGTCCAGCCGGACGGCCAGATCGGCCGCCAGCCAGAGAGGCAGCGTCGGAAGTGGCTGACCGATTTCCAAATTCACCGCCCACGTCGTCAGTTGGCCGGCCAGATTCTGAATCGCCGTCCGATAGGAAACGGCCATTAACGGAGCCAAGTCTTCCGACGACGGTCCGGCGCCCAATGCCCTCAAAATTTCGGCATGCATATTGGCGTGACGGCGTGTCACGACGTCAACGATGAGAACGCCGGTGCCCCGGTGCAGATGGCCGGCGCACTTGGCGGCGAATGCCCGCCGGGATTCGGGCCGGTCTTTGTTCGCCGGGCTGACCAATTCAATACAGGCGGCGAGCGGCTCGCCGCCGTCCGACCGAATATCCACCCGAAACTCATCCGTGGCCGGCAAGTCAATGGCCACCGACACGCCGGGCGAGTTCGGTTGCCACGCGAACGGGGCGACGTCCGCGTCGAATTGGTCTTCGTGAACCGCCGCCACGTCAATTTTTATCGGCCCGCCGCGGCCGAGGAACGGAGCGGCGTAATAACCGGGCGGCAACACGCCGTGGTTGAGCAACCGGGCGATCGCCGCGGCCCACGCCCCGTGAAAACTCTTCCATTGGCGCCGCGTGCCGTCGAACGCCGGGTCGAAGTGGTCAAATAGCGGCATGGCGAACCCCCTCCCTGTCGGTCACAGCGTCACGAGCGCCGACCCCCACGTCAGGCCGCCGCCGAAGGCCACCAGCAGGACGGTGTCGCCCGGCTTGGCCCGGCCGCTTTTCAGGGCCTCGTCCAAGGCGATGGGGACGGAGGCGGCCGAGGTGTTGCCGTACTTTTCGAGGTTGACCATCACCTTGTCGGCGGGGAAGCCGGTCGCCTCCAAGGCCGCGTCGATGATGCGCTGGTTGACTTGGTGCGGGATGAGCAGGTTGATTTCTCGGCCGACTTCCCGGGCCTCCAAGATCGCGTCCTGAGTCAACTCGATCATCCGGCGGACGGCGAACTTGAAGACTTCCCGGCCGTTGAGCCGAATGAAGGCGTGCGGCTTCTCGCCTTCCGGGGGCTGCTCCGACACCAAGCCGGGGACGCAGATGAGGTCGCGGGGGCCGCCGTCCGCGTACACCTTCACGGAATGGATGCCGCGGCCCGGCTGCGCCGTCGCCGACAGCACGGCGGCCCCGGCCCCGTCCCCGAACAAGATGCAACTGTTGCGGTCCGTCAGGTCCAACGCGCGGGACAGCACGTCCGTCCCGACGATCAGGGCGTGCTTGGCCACCCCGCCGCGGAGGTACTGGTCCGCGATGGACATGGCGTAAAGAAAGCCGGTGCAGGCCGCCAAAATGTCGAACGCCGGGATCGGCCGGCAGCCGAGGGCCGCGTGGATCACGCTGGCGTTCGGCGGGCACATGTTCTCCGGCGTGACGGTGGCGCAGACGATCAGGTCGATGTCTTCCGGCCGCAAGTCGGCGGCTTCCAAGGCGAGTTTGGCGGCGGCGACGCCGAGGGTGGCCGACGATTCGCCGGGGCCGACGAAGCGGCGCTCGCGGATGCCGGTGCGGGTGCGGATCCACTCGTCCGACGTTTCGACGTGTTGGGTGAACCACTCGTTGGGCACGACGCGGCCCGGCACGCTGCAGCCCGTGCCGCGGATGACCGGATTGGCGGAGACGTTCATGCCGGAGGAGTGCCCTGCGCGGGTGCGAGCGGAATCAAATGACATGGTAGCCAAACCGCGGCCCCTTCGCCAGACGCCGCGGGCCGAAGTGGGGGAGAATCCCGCCCTTTGTCGTTGAACTCGGGGCCGGGGATGCCGTACACTAAACCACATCCCGCCGAACACTCTCCGCACTTTGCGAGGCACTTCCCGATGAATTGGCGCACCCGTCGTTTCTGCATCCTCTGCGGCGCCGTCGCCGCGGTCATGGCTTGGCTCGTCCTGGCCGCCGGCCCCACCCAAGCCCAAGAGAAGCCGGTCAGCTTCATCAACGATGTCGCCCCGATCCTGAAAGAAAACTGCTTCGCCTGTCACGACGCCAAGAAGCGGTCCGGCAAGTACGACATGACCACGTTCGAGAAGCTGCTGGCCGGCGGGGCCGGGGAGGAGGGCGTCGCGGCCGGCAAGCACGCGGAGAGCGAACTGTACACGCTGATGGTGTCCGACAAGGAACGCCGGATGCCGCCGCGCAAGGACAACCTGTCCCCGGTGCCGAAGGCCCAGACGGACATCATCATGAAGTGGATCGACCAGGGGGCCAAGCTGGACGCCGGCATCGACCCGAAGGCCGACTTGGTGCGAGAACTCCGCATCCGCTGGAAGTCGCCCAACCCGCCCGCCGCGTACAAGTACCCCACGATCATCAACGCCCTTGCCTTCACACCGGACGGCAAGGGCCTCGTCGTCGGCGGGCACCATGAACTGACCGTCTGGGAAGCCGCCACCGGCAAACTCCTGAAGCGCGTCTACACGCGGGCCGAGCGGGCCTACGCGATGGCCTTCCTGCCGGACGGCAAGCTGGCCGTGGCCGGCGGCCGCCCGGGGCAGGAGGGGGACGTGCGGATTCTCGACCTCAACGGGCCGGGCAAAGCCGAGAACGGCGTGCAAATCTTGGACGGCGTCGCCAACCCCCAAGTCATGGTCAAGCAACTGCTCGACGTGGACGACGCCGTGCTGTGCCTGGCCGTGTCCCCGGACGGCAAGCGGTTGGCAACCGGCGGGTGTGACCGCACCGTTCGCGTGTGGGAACTGGCCACCGGCAAGTTGGAACACGCCATCGAGAACCACGCGGACTGGGTGATGGGCGTCGCCTTCGCCCCGGACGGCAAACACCTGTTGACGTGCAGCCGCGACAAGACCGCCAAAGTGTGGGACTTGGCCGCCAAGGAATCGGTCCTCACCTTCCCCGAACACCAAAACTCGGTGTACGGCGTCGCCGTAAAGGCCGACAGCAAAGCCGGCTTCTCCGTCGGGGCGGACAAGCAACTGCGGATGTGGAACGCGGCCGGCGAAGGCAAGCAGATCAAAGTGTTGGGCGCCCACGGGGACGACATCCTGAAACTGGCCCAACACCCGAAGGAGCCGATTTTGGCCACCGCCTCCGCAGACAAGACCGTGAAGGTGTGGAACAGTGAAACCGGGGCGAACACCAAGACGCTGACCGGCCTGACGGACCACGTGTTCGCCGTCGCCATCAGCCCGGACGCCAAGCAGGTCGCCGCCGGCTCTTACGACGGCGAGGTGCGCGTGTGGAACATCGCGGACGGCGCCGTGGCGAAGGCGTTCAACGCCTCGCCGGGGTATGTGCCGCCGGCCCCGCCGATGCCGCCCGCGAAGAAGTAACTCACCCGGATCGCCGCCTTCTCCCCCGGTCGAACATCATGCGTTTCCCGACCGTTGTTGCCCTGTTTCTCCCGGGCGTCTGCACTGCGGCCGTCGATTACAGCCGTGACATTCGCCCGATCCTTTCCCAACACTGCTTCCAGTGCCACGGCCCGGACGAGGCGGCCCGCAAGGGGGGCCTGCGCTTGGACCTGCGGGCGTCCGCGTACGGCAAGGGAAAGTCCGGTGCGGTGGCCGTCGTCCCCGGTGTGGCGGCCCAGAGTGAGTTGACGAAGCGCATTACCCATGCGGACGCCGACGAATTGATGCCGCCGGCATCGACGAAGAAGCCGCTGTCGGACACGCAGAAGAAACTGTTGGCGGAGTGGATCGACGCCGGGGCGGTGTACCAAGACCATTGGGCCTTCGTTCCCCCCGCTCAAGCCCCGTTGCCGAATGTGAAAGACCCGACAGCCACGACAGCGGTTGACCGCTTCATCGTGGCGAAGTTGGAAGCCAATGGGTTAAAGTTGAACCCGCCGGCCGCGAAGGAGACGCTTCTTCGCCGCGTGTTCCTCGACCTAATCGGCCTGCCGCCGACGCCGGAGGAGGCGGCCGAATTCCTGAACGACAAGTCCCCGGACGCCTACGAGAAGCTCGTGGACCGACTGCTCAAGTCCCCGCACTACGGCGAGCGGTGGGCGCGCAAGTGGCTCGACCTCGCCCGCTACGCGGACACCAACGGATTCGAGAAGGACCGCGCCCGCAGCATGTGGCCGTACCGCGACTGGGTGATCCGGGCCATCAACGACAACATGCGGTTCGACCGCTTCACCGTCGAGCAACTGGCCGGCGACTTGTTGCCGGGCGCCACACAAGACCAGCGCATTGCCACCGGCTTCCACCGCAACACGATGACCAACGAAGAAGGGGGCATCGACCCGTTGGAGTTCCGCTGGCACTCGATCAACGACCGCGTCGCCACCACGGCGACGACGTGGCTCGGCCTCACGCTCAACTGCTGTCAGTGCCACAACCACAAGTTCGACCCCGTCTCGCAGGCCGAATACTACAAAGTCTTCGCGTTCCTCAACAACGCGGACGAGCCGACGATGGACGTGACCACACCCGACTTGGTTGGCAAGCGAGACGCCATCCTGAAGCAGATTGCCGAGCGGGAGGCGGCCTTATTAAAGAAGGCCACAGCCGAGAACTTCAAGAAGTGGCACGAGGCCGAGCGGCCCAAGGCCGTCGCGTGGAAGATCGCCGAGCCGGCCGAGATGTCGGCCAACATCCCGACGCTGACCCGTGAAGCGGACGGCGTCATCTTCGTCGGCGGGGACTTGAGCAAGCGGGACATTTACACGCTGAAGTTCAAGGCCGTGCCCAAGGGGACGACCGCCCTCCGCATCGAAATCTTCCCCGACCCGCGCCTGCCGGGAACCGGCCCCGGCCGCGTGAGTTACGAAGGCCCCTTCGGCGATTTCTTCCTGACGGAGCTGGCCGCCAAAGCCGACGGCAAGCCGCTCCCGTTCGGCTTCGCCTCGGGAACCGCCAATGACGGCAAGAACAAGCCGGAACACGCGGTTGATGGCAACGTCCTCACCGGCTGGTCGATCAACGGCAAGCAGGGGCAGGCCCACAACGCGGTCTTCAACTTTAAGCAACCGCTGGCGGCCGACGCGGACGTGCAACTCGACCTCTTGTTCGAGAAGTATTACGCCGCCGGCTTGGGCAAATTCCGCGTGTCGTTCACGGATGCGGCCATCCCCGTCGAGGCCCGGTCGCTCTCCCATGAGGCCGAGGAACTCGCCCGCTTGGAACCGGCGAAGTTGACGGCCGCCCAGCGAGAGCGGTTACTCGCCCACTACGTCACCGTGGCCGCGGAACTGCAAGGTGACCGGGCCGAGATCGCCAAGTTGCGATCGGGATTGCCGAAATTCTCGACCACGCTGGTGATGCAGGAACGCCCGGCCGGGCAGACTCGGCCGACGCCGATTTACAAACGCGGCGAGTACAACCAGCCGACGACGCTGGTGACGGCCGACGTGCCCGCTATTCTGCCCGCGTTGCCGAAGGAGTCGCCGAAGAACCGCCTCGCGTTCGCCAAATGGCTCGTGGACAAGTCAAACCCGTTGCCGGCCCGCGTAGTTGTCAACCGGCAGTGGGCGTCGTTCTTCGGTAAGGGGATCGTCCGCACGCTCGAAGACTTCGGCTACCAAGGCGACGCGCCAACCCACACGCAACTGCTCGACTGGCTGGCCGTCGAGTTTATGAACTCCGGGTGGGACGTGAAAAATCTTCACCGTCTCATCGTGATGTCCGCGACCTACCGCCAATCGTCTGAGGTAAAGGACGAGCACAAGGTTGACCCGAAGAACAATTTGCTGGCCCGCTTCCCGCGGCAACGGCTCGAAGCCGAGACGCTGCGGGACCAAGCCTTGACTGTGAGCGGACTGCTCTCGCGCAAGATCGGCGGGCCGAGCGTGTTCCCGCCGCAACCGCCGGGCGTCACGTCCGAAGGCTCCTACGGCTCGCTCGCGTGGACCCCGAGTACGGGTGAAGACCGTTACCGCCGTGGGTTGTACACCTACGTCAAACGCACCGCCCCTTATGCCATGTTTCAGACGTTCGACGGCCCCAGCGGCGAATTCTGCACGGCCAAGCGGGAAGTCTCCAACACCCCGATGCAAGCCCTCACCGTCCTGAACGACGCCGTCTTCCAAGAACTCGCCCAAGCGATGGCGAAACAACTGGCGTTGGCCCCCGGCGACGGGGATGCAAAGCTAACAAAGTTGTGGACCCGTTGCCTGTCCCGGCCGCCGACGACTGCCGAGGTGACTGCCCTGCGCGAGTTCTTCACCGCCCAGCAAACGCGCTTCGGGAAGAGGCCCAAGGAAGCCGCGACCATCGCCGGCCCCGGCGAGGGCGACCCGGTCCAGCGGGCCGCGTGGACGGCGACCGTGCGCGTCGTGTTCAACCTCGATGAGATGGTGACGAAGGAGTAATATCATGCTGATCGACCATCAATGGCTGCAAGCCACGCGGACGGGCGAACACCCCGACCTTACGGATTACCCCGACTCCGACGGTGAACCCATTGCCGAGAACATGACGCAGTTCCGCTGGATCAACATGCTCCAAGCGGAACTCGACCACCTTTTCCGGAATCACCCCGATGTGTTGGTGGCGGGTGATTTGCTCTGGTATCCCCTCCAAGGCGACGCCACCCGGGTCGCCCCCGACACGATGGTCGTGTTCGGTGTGCCCAAGGGGGACCGGGGGTCGTATAAGCAATGGCTCGAAGGCGGTGTCTGCCCGCAAGTCGTTTTCGAGATTCTCTCGCCCGGCAACCGGCCCCGCGAGATGTCACTGAAGTATCAGATGTACGACAATCTCGGCGTCGAAGAGTATTACATTTACGACCCGGAAGACTTCTCTCTGCAAGGGTTCGTGCGAGACGGTGACACGTTGCGCCGGATTGAGGCGATTGACGGGTGGGCCAGTCCCCGCCTCGGCATTACGTTCGTGTACGACGGGGAAAGTGCCCTTAAAATTCGCAAGCCGGACGGCACATACTTTCGCACCGCAATGGAAGTGTCGGCCGAAGCGGATGAAGCGAAGGCCGCCAAAAAACAGGCCGACCAAGAACGCCGCCGGAGCGAGGCCCTCGCCGCCAAGCTCCGTGAACTCGGCATTAACCCGGACGACGTGAAATGACCCAGCCAACGTCCATCGCCCGGCGCTACTTCCTGCGGGAGTGCGGCGTCGGCCTCGGCAAGATTGCCGGGGCGGCCCTCCTCGCGGACGGCGTGTCGCGGGCGGCTGAGCCGTCGCCGTTCGCCCCGAAGAAGCCGCACCACGCGGCGAAGGCCAAGGCGGTCATCCACCTGTTCATGGCCGGGGCGCCGAGCCACTTGGACTTGTTCGACTACAAGCCGGAATTGGCGAAGTGGGAGGGGAAGTCGCTGCCGGAAGCGGTCACGGCCAAGCAGCGGTTCGCGTTTATCCGGGCCGACGCGGCGGTCATGGGGCCGCGGTTCAAGTTCAAGAAGTACGGCAAGGCCGGCACGGAGATCGCGGACATCCTGCCGCACATTGGCGGCATTCTGGACGACGCCTGCCTGATTCGCAGCGTGCGGACGGACCAATTCAACCACGCCCCGGCCCAGATTTTTCTGAACACCGGGTTCTCGCAACCCGGCCGGCCCAGCCTCGGGTCGTGGGCGCTGTACGGCCTCGGGTCGGAGGCGAAAGACCTGCCGGCGTTCGTCGTCATGTCCACCGGCAGCGGCATCAGCGGCGGGGCGGCCAACTGGTCCAGCGGCTTTCTCCCCAGCACCTACACCGGCGTCCGCTTCCGCAACCAAGGCGACCCGATCCTGAACGTCCAACGCCCGCCGGGCATCGACGAGCAACTCCAGCGGGACACGTTGGACACCATCGGCAAACTGAACCGCCAACGACTCGACGCGGTGCGCGACCCGGAGATCGAGACCCGCATTGCCAACTACGAGATGGCCTTCCGGCTCCAAAGCTCCGCCCCGGACCTGATGGACCTCACCAAAGAGACCAAGCAGACGCTGGAGATGTACGGGGCCGACCCGGCCAAGCCGTCCTTCGCCCGCGCCTGCCTGCTCGCCCGACGCATGGTCGAGCGCGGCGTGCGGTTCATCAACATCTACCACGAAGGCTGGGACGCCCACTCGGACTTGCCGGGCAACCACACCGGCAACTGCAAGACGACCGACCAGCCGTCGGCGGCGTTGGTCAAGGACTTGAAGCAGCGCGGCCTGCTCGACTCGACACTGGTGATCTGGGGCGGCGAGTTCGGCCGCACGCCGATGGTGGAGGCCAACCCCGTCCTCGGCCGCAGCAACGGCCGGGACCATTTGCCGACGGCGTTCAGCATGTGGATGGCCGGCGGCGGCATTAAGCCAGGTATTGTCCACGGCGGCACGGACGACCTCGGCTACCAAGCCGTCGAGAAGCCGGTCCACGTCCATGACTTGCAAGCTACGATTTTGCACACGCTCGGGCTGGACCATGAGCGCCTGACGTTCCGGTACGCCGGCCGGGATTTCCGGCTCACGGACGTTCACGGCAAGGTCGTGAAGGATATCCTGACCTGACACCCGTCCCGCATGCCGAAAGGCGTCCGTGCCTTACGTCCTCACCGCCATCGCCGTCTTGGCGTGCGTATTCGCCGGACTCTACGTCCGGTACGCGATCACGCCCGAAGCCAGGTGGAAACGCCGGCTCGCCCGGGCCGTCGCCGCGGCCGACCGCCAGCGGCGGGACGCGACCTTGGAAGGGAAGCGCTTGCAATCGCAGTGGAACGACGACTTGGCGAAGCGCCGGGCCGCCGTCATCGACCAACTCAGCGCGGCCACGGACGTGTCCGCCCTCGCCGAGTACCCCGGCATCGGAGACGCGACCGTCGCCCGCCTGCGCGACGCCGGCTTCCGCAATGTCTACGACGTTCGCCGCGCGGACTTGCACCTCGTGAACGGCCTCGGCGCGGCCCGCCTCCGCGACTTGATGGCCGCCGTCCAACGCCTCTCGCAAACGATGGCCGCCCGCGCCACGAATCACGCCGACCCGGTCGTGCGGCAGAACGCGGCCGCGTGGGAGGCGCAGGACAAGCAGACCGAGCGGCGAATTGACGCGCAGAAGGCGGCCGCCGCCCAAGCTGGCCGGGCGCTCGATTGGCTCCACGCGAGTCGGGAGACGGCCGGCCGCGTCACGTTCTGGCGGCACGTTTTTCACGTCGGCTTTTCGCGGCTGACGCCGGAGCAACTGGCCCAACCCTTCGAGCCGCCGGCCGCACTCCCCCCGGCCCCGCCCGCAGAAGCCAAGCCTGTTTCCCCGGAGTCACCCGTCGCCCAAGCGGCCACGGCGGATGTCCCCCCGCCGCCGACGGAAGTCTTGCGGGCGGTCGCCCGGCTCGGGCTGGCCGTTGCCAAGGCCGATGGGCGCGTGGCCGTCTCGGAGCGGAAACAACTGGCCCTGTTCCTTGAGCGCCGATTCGCCATAACGCCGGACGAGAAGGCTGCCGTCCCGGCGCTGGCGGCCACGGAGGCGACGGAAATCCCGACCGTGACTGAAGCCCTCGCGGCAGTGAAACTCCTCGTCCGGCCGGCGCGATATTCCGACTTGTACCAGTTGGCGTGCGCCGTCGCGGACGCGGCCGGGGAGCGGAACGCCCGAGAAATTGCCGTCCTCGCGGAAGTGAAGGCCGCGCTGACCCCCCCGGACGCCGAAGGGCCGCAGTCGATGATCCGGTCGGCCGCGTCGTCGGTCATCCTACCCGTGCCGATGACCGACCAATTGGCCCGGGACACGCTGGGCATTGACGCGGGCGTGCCGCTGTCGGCCGAACTGATTCGCCGGCAGTACCGCCTGCTCTCAGAGCGGTACGGCGACACCCGCTTTTCGGGCACGGACGCCGAGTTCGCCCGCCTCGCCGAGTCAAAACGGAAGTCCCTCCTGCGGGCCGCCGAATGGCTCATCAAAGCGTTCGGCGAGCCGTTGGAGGCGCCAACGGCCACGAAGCCCCCGCCCGATGACCGCCACAACCCGGACCTCGACGCCGTATTCGGAGACTGACGTGCCGCTGTACGACGACCACCCGCTGAGCGACCTCGACCAGAAGGCCCACCGACTCCTCGGTGAAAAAGTGGTCATCAAGGCCCTCGCGCAACAAGCCGCCTTTCAAGGGTTGCCGCGGTACGTGTCGGAATACCTGATCGCCAAGTTCGTGAAGCCGGAGACGTGGAAGGAAGACCTCGCCAAGATGCAGGCGAAGGTGCGGGAGTTGTTGCCCGACCTCGACCACCGCGAACTCGTGAAGGAAAAGTTGTTGAGCAAGGGGGAAGTGACCCTCATCGACAATGTGGATGCCAAGGTTGATCTTCGCGGCGGCCAACGATTCGCCCGCGTGCCCACGTTGCAGGACTCCAACGTGCGCGTGTCGCCGGGGATGATCGAGCTAAACCCCGGCCTGCTGCTCGGCGGCCTCTGGGGCACGGTGAAGATTCGATACACGCCAGAGGTCGATGCCGAGAACCCCAATGAACTCGCCAGTTTCACGCCGTTCCAGATCGGCCCGCCCGACGTAGCCGTGTACCGCGGCTTCCGCGGCCAGTTCACGACGGACGAGTGGATCGAGTTGATGCTCCAGAGCGCCGGCTACAGCCCGGCGACATTTCCGAACCGCCGCACACGCCTGCTCCTCATCACGCGCATGGTCGCCTTAGCCGAACGCAACGTGAACGTCCTCGAACTCGGCCCGCGGCAGACGGGTAAGACCTTTCTTCTGAGAAACTTGTCGCCGCGCGTGTTCACCATCTCCGGCGGCCGAATGACGCCTGCCAATCTGTTCGTGAACCTGACCACGCGGGCCGTCGGCATATTGGGAACGCGGGAGGTGGTCGTGTTCGATGAGATCGCCCACACGTCGTTCGGAGACGAGGACGCCACCATCTCCACTTTGAAAGATTTCATGGAGAGCGGCCAGTTCAGTCGCGGGTCGCTCGGCTTCTCAGCCGACGCTAGTTTGGTGTTCGCCGGCAACATCGACGTGGACGGGGACAAGCCGCACCCGAAGTACAAGCACCTGTTCGAGCCGTTGCCGGAGCAACTGATCGACTCCGCATTTCAAGACCGCATGCACGCCTACATCCCAGGCTGGGAGATGCCGAAGATCACCTCGGCGTCCGTGAGCAAGGGCGTGGGCTTCGTCACCGACTACTTCGGGGAAGTGCTGGTGCGTCTGCGGGAAGACAACCACGCCGACCGCGTGCGGGACGTGCCGTTGAAAGATGGCCTCACCCGCCGGGACCAGACTTCCGTCGAGCGGATCGGCTCCGGGTTGATTAAGTTGATCTACCCCGACGGCACCATGACGGAGCCGGAACTGCGGGAAGTCGTCACGCTGGCGTGCGAGCTGCGCCAGCGCGTCCACGACCAGCTTTGCATTTTGGCCCCCGGCGAGTTCAAGCCGAAACAAATCGCCCCCGCGTAGAGGGCAATGTCTTGTTAGAGCAGAGTTCGGGCGGGGGTAGTAGTTTTCGCGCGGGTGCCGGCCGTTTACCTCACCCC
>JAYUGD010000454.1:0-5166 GCA_043767785.1 Zavarzinella sp.
ACCCTCACCCCAACCCTCTCCCGCAAAGCCGAGAGAACTTGCCGGGAGCGCCGACGTCCTCGTCGGCACTTCAGGGGGAGACGACAACGAGCCGACGAGGACGTCGGCGTTCCCGGCGGAAAACCGTCCCCCCTCTCCCGGCTTTGCGGGAGAGGGGCCGGGGGTGAGGGGGTTTTGCTTTCCAATCCGCAATCCGCAATCCGCAATCCGCAATTCATGGCTGGCCCTTCAAAAGTGTCTTCATTGCCTTCAACAGAATCTCTTCGCTGTCCGGGCTGCTCAACGCCACCGTCGGCTCGTAGCCGCCTTGCAGGTAGCCGGCGGCCGTGGGGATGTAGCCGCAGCCGTCGTCGCCGTATCCGGCCACGAACACGTCCGCGTCCGCCCGCATTTTTTGGGCGGCGAGTTGGAAGTCGATGAACGGCTCCCCCGGCAGGTGCACCACGAGCGTCTTGCCGCCGAAGTCGAGGCAGCCGAGTTCGATGGGCCGGTCCAGTCGTTTCAGCCACGCGAGTTGGTAAGCGGCGTTGCACCGCTTCGCCTTGGTCGCCTTCTCGTCGTTGACCGCCTGTCGGCTCTGCTCCTCGGTGAAATTCGCTTCCCGGCGGGGCTTCAACGTGATCGGCTCGATTCGCCACTCCCACCCGGTGACTTCGCGGCGCGTGGTCGCCTTCCAACTGGCGGCCATCCCGGCCGCCATGCGGTCCCGCAGGACGGGCCGGTTCGCCGGGGAGCCGTCGTTGTACTTCCCGGCCGTGACGTTCCCCGCGCAGCCGGTGAAGTAGGCGGTGAAGACCGCCGGGTTCGCCTCCTGAAACTGGCGGCGGGCCAGCCCGCAGAAGTCGGCGCTGACCTCGCCCTTGCCGTAATGGCTCATCGGGTGCGTGGCGTAATAATGCAGGGCCACGAGCGGCGTATCGCCGTCCCAGAAACTGAGAGTGCGCAACACCGGGTCGATCACCCCCTCGGGCTGGTCACGGGCTTCCTTGTCTTTGGTGGCGCTGGTGCGCGTGAACCGGACTTTGCCGTCGTCCCCGATCACCCGGCGGTTGGACGCGACTTCCTTCACGGTGGCTGACCCGACGCCGACGTGCGTGAAGCGTTTCGTCTTCGCCAGCGAATCCCCGCACGCCTTGGATACGTCTTTCACGACGCGGTCGAAGAACTTCAAATCCATGCACGGCGGGCCGTGGGCGGCGTCCAGAATCTTCTGGGCCTCCGTGTCCACGAACGGGGCGTCGTGCGGGTGGACGGCGTGTACCGTCACATGGTCCAACGACGTGTGGGCCGCGTCGGCCAGCGCCTGCCGGACGGCCAAGTGGGCGTCGTTCCGAAGGCCGACCCAATCGAAGACAGCCATCACCACCGGCTTGCCCTGTCCGAGCAACACAACGCCGAACGCCTCCAACGGGTCGGCAACCGTGCGGGCCGGCTCGATCCACCCGCCGCACAACGGGTGCCCGACCGGCGGCGTGACATCGACGCGGAAAGTGGCCAAGTGAAACGCGGGCATGACGGCAGAATCCCCGAGGGAAGCGTGTAGCGTCCCACAAGCCCGCGACCGTTGCAAGCGCCGACGCGGAAATCCGCTTGCCAAGTTGCGGCCCGCCCGGCACAATCAATGGACATTCGTACCGTACCCGCGCCAGGATGTCCCCGCCGATGGATTCACTCGTCACCGCCGATGCCACGCCGCCGCCGACGCTCTCGCCCGTGGTGCCGGGGCGGTTCGCGGCCATCGACTTCGAGACCGCGGACGACGGCCGAGACAGCGCGTGCGCCGTCGGCCTGATCGTGGTGGACGGGTTGAAGGTGACACAAAAAGCTCACTTCCTGATCCGGCCGCCGCGGCGCTACATCCGCTTCTCGTACATCCACGGCATCACGTGGAAGCACGTCGAGAACGAACCCCTCTTCGCCGCCGTGTGGCCCGCGGCCGCGAAGCTGCTCGACGGGGTAGAATTTCTCGCCGCCCACAACGCCCCGTTCGACCGCGGCGTGTTGGAGGCGTGTTGCCAAGTCGCCGGCTTGCCCGCCCCGCCGGCCCCGTTCCGCTGCACGGTGCAACTGGCCCGCAAGACGTGGGGCCTGAAGTCGAACCGCCTGCCCGACGTGGCCCGCCACCTCGGCATCCCGCTCACCCACCACCACGCCGAGTCCGACGCCCTGGCCTGCGCCGGCATCGTCATCGCCGCCCGCATGAAGGCGCTGACGGCGGGGGCCGCCCCGCGATGACACGCCGGCCGCACGACCAACGGTTCAAGACGCTCATCCGCGAGTTCTTCGGGGATTTTTTCGCGCTGTTCTTCGCCGAGTGGTTGGACATCCTCGACCTGTCGCGAACGGAGTGGCTGGAACAAGAATTAATGCCCGACCCGCCGCACGGGCCGGCGTATGTGCTGGACTTGGTCGCCAAGGTTCGATCCCGTCAAGCGTTCCCGCCGTGGCACGATCCCGAGAACCCGGAATGGCTGATCGCCGTCCTCATTGAGATCGAGTCGAAAGACTCCAGCACGTCCATCCGCGACCGGCTGCCGGTGTACGCGGCGAATCTCCGGGCGAAACTCGGCCTGCCGGTGTTGCCGATCGTTCTGTTACTGAACACGGGCTTCGACGGGATCGGCCGGTTCAGTTACACCCTGAAACTGCACGACTTGGTCTTGGAACATTCGGAGTACCTCTACGTCGGCCTGCCGGCGTTGGACGCGGTACAATACCTGGAAGGTGAGAATTGGCTGGGCGTCGCCCTGTCGGCCCTGATGCGCATCCCGCCCGAGCGGGTCGCCTGGCTCGGGGCCGAGGCCTTGCGGCGGCTGGCGGGCGCGCCATTGGAGACCGGCAAAAAGCGGCTCCTCGGCGAGTGCGTCCAAGCATACCTGCCGATGACGGAAGTCCAGCGGAATGAGTTCAAAGCGTTGCTCAAGTCAGAAGCCTATACGGAGGTCCGGGCCATGAACGTCACCGTGTACGAGGAAGGCATCGAAGTCGGCTTGCAAAAGGGCGAGGCGATCGGCTTCGTCAAAGGCCGGATCGAGGCCATGCTTGAACTCAAGTTCGGCGACGCCGGAACCGCCCTCATGCCGCGTGTCCGCCCCCTTGTTCAGATCCACGTTCTGGAACGTCTTGTCGCCCGCCTGCGCTCCGCGGCCACGCTCGAAGAATTCGCCCGCGAACTGCCCTGACCCGGCGGGACGTCGGCCGCCCCATTTTCTCCCGCCCCGCCCCCGAATCCGTTTGCACACCGGCCCCGGCCGGCTTACACTACTTCCCACCGTCGTTTCATGTCCCCAAACAAGGAGTGTCTCTCCATGTCCGATCAGACCAGTCATCCCGTTGACCGCCGTTGGTTCCTCGGCTCGTCCGCGGCGGCCCTCGGCTACTTCATGACGGCCGACAAGCTCAGCGCCGTCCGGGCGGCCGACGAGCCGTCCTCCAAACTCCGCATCGCCGGCATCGGCGTCGGCGGCAAGGGGTCGAGTGACATCGACCAGGCCGCCAACGTCGGCCAGATCGTCGCCCTGTGCGACATCGACGAGGGCAACTTGGGCGCGAAGACGAAGAAGTGGCCCGAGGCCGCCAAGTACTTCGACTACCGCAAGATGCTGGAAGAGCAGGCCAAGAGCATCGACGCCGTCGTCGTGTCCACGCCGGACCACAACCACGCGCTGCCGAGCCTGATGGCCATGCGCATGAAGAAGCACGTCTACTGCCAGAAGCCGCTGACACACACAGTCTTCGAGGCCCGGCTGATGCGGGAGACGGCCAAGAAGTACGGCGTCTGCACGCAGATGGGCAACCAGGGGTCCGCGGAGAGCGGCCTGCGGCGGGCCGTCGAACTCGTGCAGGACGGCCTGCTCGGGGAGATTAAAGAAATCCACGTGTGGACCAACCGGCCGATTTGGCCGCAGGCCCCCGGCGTCATCAAGCGGCCCGACGGCGAGAAGCCCGTCCCGGCCTCCGTCCACTGGGACGAGTTCATCGGGCCGGCCCCGATGCGGCCGTACAACGCCGGCTACCACCCGTTCGCGTGGCGCGGCTGGCTGGACTTCGGCACCGGCGCCCTGGGCGACATGGCCTGCCACACCGCCAACATGGCCTTCATGGCGCTGAAACTCGGCCACCCGTCGTCGGTCAAGGCCACCGCCGAAGGCGTCAACGACTGGACCTGCCCGAGCGCGGCCAACGTCGTCCTGAAGTTCCCCGCCCGCGGCGACCTGCCCCCGGTCACGCTGAACTGGTACGAGGGCAAGAAGGACGGCCAGAAGCTCACCCCGCCGGCCGAACTGCTCGCCAAGGTGCTCACCAAGAAGGACAAAGACGGTCAGCCCGAAAAGCTCGTCGATAGCGGGTCGATCCTCGTCGGCGACAAGGGCATCCTGTACAGCCCGAACGACTACGGCGCGGCCTTCCGCATCACCCCGGACGGCCTCCTCGACGGCATGCAGACCAAGAAACCCGAGAAGCTGGCGGTCAACGGCGGCGGCGACACCGGGCACAAGAAGGAGTGGTTCGAGGCGATCAAAGCCAACGACCCCAAGAAGGCCCTGTCGAACTTCGACTACGCCAGCTACCTGACCGCCGCCTTCCTGTTGGGCAACGTCGCCATCCGCACCGGCAAGGGCTTCGACTTCAACGGCGAAACCCTCGAAGCCAAGGGCTGCCCCGAGGCCGCGAAGTTCATCAAGGCCGAGTACCGCAAGGGCTGGGACATGCTCGAAGCCAAAGCCTAAACAACATTCACCACAGAGCCGACAGAGTACACGGAGCAGAAAAACAGAAACGACGAGAGCTTTGCTCCGCCCGTTGAAGGTCAACCCGACTGGCCAAGGCCCTCTTCAACACTCTCTTTTTCTGCTCCGTGCCCTCTGTCAACTCTGTGGTGAAATTCTTTCCGATCACTCTCCCCTCTGGGTATCCCCATGCTCCGCGTCGCCTCGTTGATCCTCCTGCTCGCCCCGTGCGCCGTCCAAGCCCAGGAGGTGCCGAAGGGGGAGTTGTTGAAGTTCACCTTCGACGCCAGCAAGGTCTTCCCCGGCACCACGCGGGACGTGACCGTTTACGTCCCCGCCCAGTACGACGGCAAGACGCCGGCGTGCGTCCACGTCAACCAGGACGGCGTGCAGTTCAACGCGCCCAAGGTCTTCGACGACCTCATCGCCGCCAAGA
>JAYUGD010000455.1:0-13687 GCA_043767785.1 Zavarzinella sp.
GAGCGCATCACCCGGGGCCTTACGGCCCTCGGCTCGCTTGGTTTTCTGATGGTGAGTATTCGTCTCGCAGCGGCCGGAACCGATAGCCCCACCACGCGATGCCAGTCAATAACAGAGCGACGACGTACACGTCGAACAGCGGGTCCCACTGCTCGCGGCCGGTGAAGCCTTGGGCCTTGCGCCAGTCCGCGAACGTGCCGACGAAAAACATGGAGGCCATCCCGCCGACGACGCCGGCGCCGTTCATCAGGCCGCATAAGGCGGCGACGTGACGGCCGGACTGTTGGACGGCCAAGGCCCACCAGTTCGGCAGCGTGATGTGCATAAAGAAAATGGACGCGCCCCATAGGCCGGCCAACGCCCATACATGGTCCATGCGCAAGCCGACGAACAGGCACGCGGCCGAGAGGACGTAGCAAATCGCCCCGGCGTGGCGGCGGGCGGCGACCACGTCTCCGCCCCGCTTGGCCAAGCGGTCGGCGAGCCACCCGCCGACGAGCATGCCGAACGCGGACCCGGCCAGCACGGTTGAGGCCAACAGGCCGGACGTGAACTCGCTCACGCCGCGCGCGTCTTCGAGGTACTTGTTAAACCACGAGAAGAAGAAGTACGTGTAAAACGACCCGAAGACCGCGAGCAGCATCACCACCCAAATGCCGTAGTTGACGAAGACGGCCCGCCACGGGATCGGGTCGTGCTGCAACGCCGGCGGCGGGCCGGTCGAGTGGATGACCGCCAGTTCCGCCGCGTCGACGCCGGGGTGTTCCGCCGGGTCGTCGCGGAACCAGCGCCGGAAGCCGACAGCCCACGCGACGCCGATCAGGCCGAACAGCGGGAACGTCCACCGCCAGCCAATGAGGCCGATCAACGCCGCCGTGGCCACTGGGGAGACGACGGCCCCGAACTGGGCGGCGGCCAACATCGTCCCCTGCACGCGGCCACGCTCGTGCTCTGGGAACCACCGGGCGATGACCCGGGAGGCGTTCGGGAGCGCCCCCGCCTCCCCGGCGCCGAACAAGAAGCGGACCGCCACAAGGGGAATCAACCCCCAACACGCCCCCGTCAGGGCGGTAAACACGGACCACCACAAAACGATCCGCGTGAGGACGCCGCGTCCCCCGCGTCGGTCTCCGAGGCGGCCCGTCGGGATTTCAAAGATGCCGTAAGCCGCCAAGAAAGCCATGAGAACATAGCTCATGTCCGTGTTCGACAGGCCGAGTTCCTTCTGAATCGGCCCCACGGCCTTGGCCATGCAGATGCGGTCGAGGTACAGCACCGACGACAGCCCACAAAGCCAGATGACGAGGGTAAATCGGGCGCGCGTCACGCGATCACGTCTTTCACCACGCGGCCGTGGACGTCGGTGAGGCGGAAGTCGCGGCCGGCGTAGCGGTAGGTCAGCTTCTCGTGGTCGAACCCGAGCAAGTGCAGCATCGTGGCGTGCAAGTCGTGGACGTGGACTTTGTTCTCGACCGCCTTAAAGCCGAACTCGTCGGTCGCCCCGATCGCTTGCCCGCCCTTGGCGCCGCCGCCGGCCAGCCAGCAGGTGAAGCCGTAGTGGTTGTGGTCCCGGCCGTTGAGGGCCGGCAGTTCGGCGACCGGCGTGCGGCCGAACTCGCCGCCCCAGAGGACGAGCGTGCTGTCGAACAGGCCGCGCCGCTTCAAGTCGGTGAGGAAGGCGGCGATCGGCTTGTCCCAGTCGGTCGCCAGTTTCTTGTGCTGGGCTTCGAGGCCGTCGTGGTTGTCCCACGGCTGGCCGGCCCCGCTCCACAGTTGCACGAAGCGCACGCCGCGCTCGATCAGTCGGCGCGTGTACAGCAATTGCCGGCCGTGCGTCGTGTCGCCGTATAGTTCGCGGGTCTCTTTCGTCTCCTTCGTCAAATCGAAGGCGTCGGTCGCTTCCGTTTGCATTCGGAAGGCCAACTCGAAGGTGCGGATCCGGGCTTCCAATTGGGCGTCGGCCTTGCGGGCGGCGAGGTGGTCGGCGTTCAGGGCCTGCACCAGGTCGAGTTGCTCCCGCTGTCGGGCCGCAGGCATGTCGGTGTTGCGGATGTTGGCCACCAGTTTTTGAACGTCCGTGTGCGCGGTGTCCAAGTACGTCCCCTGGTACATGCCTGGCAGGAACGACGACCGCCAGTTCTGCGTGGTGACGATGGGGAACCCGCCGGGGCACATGACCACGAAGCCCGGCAAATTGCGGTTCTCGCTGCCCAGCCCGTACGTGACCCACGACCCGAAACTCGGGCGCGGCAGGCGGCCGTCCCCGCAGTTCATCAGCATGAGCGACGGCTCATGGTTCGGCACGTCCGCGTACATGGAGCGGATCACGCACAGGTCGTCCGCGTGCTCGGCCGTCTTGGCGAAAACCTCGCTGATTTCGAGGCCGGACTTGCCGTACTTCTTGAACTTGAACGGCGACCGCATGGCCGCCCCGGTCTTCCGCTCGGTGCGCAGGTTCGTCGTCGGCAGCGGCTTGCCGTGGTACTGGTCGAGGGCCGGCTTCGGGTCGAACGTGTCCACCTGCGACGGCCCGCCGTTCATGAACAGGTGGACGACGTGCTTCGCCTTCGCCGGGAAGTGCGGCTTCTTCGGGGCCAGCGGGTCAATGTCCGGCGGGGCGGCCCGCGCGTCGTCGGCCAGCACGCCGGCCAAGGCCATCGTGCCGAGGCCGGTGCCGACGCGCGAGAGCAGTTGCCGGCGGGAAAAGGGGATCATCGGGTCTCCACTCAATCGACAAAGGTGAATTCGTTGGTGAGCAGCAATCCGTGGGCGAGGTCGAGCCAGCGGTCGGCTTCCGGCCCTTTGGCGACGAACGCCGTCAACCGCTCCCGCTCGGGCGTGGTCGGCTTGCGGGAGAGCGTGGCGAGGAAGAGGTTGTCTAGCTTATCAGACGGCGTCTTCGCGTCCTTCACCGCTGCCGAGTTGACCAACCGCTTCGCGGCGTCGCGGGAGAACGGGCCGTTCATCAGGTACAGGGCCTGCGGGGCCACGGTGGTCAGCGTCCGCTCGGTGCTGCTGGCGGCCGGGTTGGGCACGTCGAAGGTGGCCAGCAGACTCGGGAACTCCAGCCGGTCGATGTAGCCGTACACGGCCCGGCGGGTCTTGCCGGTGAACAGCGGGAACGACGGGCCGCCGACCGTCGCGTCGAGACTCCCGGACACCGCCAGCATTGCGTCGTGCAGCGGCTCGAACTCCAAGCGCCGGCGGGTTTGCTTCCACAACAGTCGATTCTCCGGGTCGGTCGCGAGGCCGTCGTCGCGGTCCGTGCTCGCTTGCCGGTACGTCGCGGAGGTGACGATTAGCTTGTGCAGTTTCTTGACGCCCCACCCGTTGGCCACGAATTCGGCGGCGAGCCAATCGAGCAGTTCCGGGTGCGACGGCGTGTTGCCGCGGAGGCCGAAGTCGCCGGGCGTGTCCACGAGGCCGCGGCCGAAGTGGTGCATCCAGACGCGGTTGACGAACACGCGGGCCGTCAGCGGGTTGTCCTTCGACGCGACGGCCTTGGCCAGTTCCAAACGCCCGCTGCCGTCGGTGAACGGCTTGCGGTTCGCGTCGAGGACTTTGAGAAATTGCCGGGGGACTTGTTCCCCGAGGCGGTTCGGCGCGCCGCGGATGAACACGCGCGGATCGAACGGCCGGTCGGCGTCCAAGAGGGCCATCGCCCGCGGCGGCCCCTTGGCGGCGTGCGCCTCCACGTCCTTAATCAGCTTCTGGTATTCGCCCTGCGTCGCCCGGTCCGGGAACAGTGAGAGGAAGCCCCAGTCGAGCGCCATCGGGGCGTCGGCCGGTGAAGTCGGCCCGTACAGCACGCCCCGCAACGCTTCGAGATTCACATCCGCGAGCGGGGCCTTGGCCCCGGCGTCCTTCCATGTCTTCTCGGCGCCGGCCAGCAACTTGCCATATCGCTCGGCGACTTCCTTCATCGACTTCGGTGGCGTGGCGAAAGCGGTTCTCACCAGTGGGTTGTCGGTGTCGCCAGGCTTTACAGCGGCGAACTCAGCTTCCGGCGTTTCCGCGTATCGATGCCATACCGCCCATGCCGGGTCGTTGCGCTTCTTCGTCGCTTCCAGAAACGCCCGCCAGCGGACGATCATCGCCGGGTTGAGGTCGCCCTTGTCGGCGATCAGCATGAAGTCGTCGGCAATTGGCTGGTTCCGCGCCGCGTGGGCGGCCAGCAGGTAATCGCCGGCTCTGGCCCGCGCTTGTGTCACTAACTCGCGGTGCTTCTCGACCACGAAGTCGGTTAGCCTCTTTTCCTTAGCCGCGAGGTCGGCGGCGAATTTCTTGTAATCCTCCGTGGCCGGCGGCGCGCCCCACAATGGCGGTACCATCGGCTCCGTACAACTCCGCAGGACGCCGTAGAGCGAGTAGTAATCGGCCTGCGGGACGGGGTCGAACTTGTGGTCGTGGCAGCGGGCGCACGACACGGTCAGCCCCATCAGCCCGCGGGTGACGGCGTCGATGCGGTCGTCGATCATGTCGTGGGTGTTGCCCATGAAGTGGCCGCCGATGGTGAGGAACCCCAAGGCGGCCAGCGATTTTTGGTCGTCGAGCGGCAGGCGGTCGGCCGCAATCTGCTCCGTTACGAAGCGGTCATATGGCAAGTCTCGGTTGAAGGCCCCGATCACGTAGTCCCGGTACGTCCATGCCCACGGGTACTGCTTGTCCTCGAAGAAGACGTACCCCTTATTGTCCGCGTACCGGGCCACGTCGAGCCAATGCCTGGCCCAGCGTTCGCCGTACTTGGGCGAGGCCAGCAGGCGGTCTGCGAGCGTGTCGTCAGCGGTCGGCGACTTGTCCGCTTCAAACGCGGCCACCTCGGCCGGCGTCGGCGGCAGCCCGTGCAGGTCGAACGTCAGCCGGCGAATCAGTGTCCGGCGGTTGGCCTCGAGAGAAGGGGTGAGTTTCGCGGTGGCCAACTTGTCGCGGATGAACGCATCAACGGGGTTGGAAGTCGATTTGTTGGGGACGGCTGGCCGCTTGACGGACTGGAACGCCCAATGATCCGACCCTGGAACTTTGCCGACGACGGCGACCAGCGGCTTCGCCGCGGCCGGCCACGGCACGCCGAGGGACACCCATTTCTCCAAGGCGGTGATTTCGGCGGCCGACAGCTTGGCGCCGTCCCGCGGCATCTTCAACTCGCCGACGTGCTTGACGGCCGCGATCAGCCGACTCTCGCCCGGCTTGCCGGGGATAACGACGGGGCCGTCGCGTCCCCCCGCGATCACGGCCGACCGCGAGTCGAGGCGCAGCCCGCCCTTGGAAGTGGTCGCCCCGTGACAGCCGACGCACTTGTCCACGAGGACCGGCCGCACGGACTTCTCGAAGAAGTCGTCGCCGGCCGGGTCAGCGAATACCGGGGCAGCAAACCAAACGGAAAAAAGGAGCGCGAGCGGAATCGCGCCGGCGGGTGGGAAGAACATTCATCTACCTTCCACGATTCGCCGCCCGGATACAAGTGAGTTTCCGCAGGCGGTGGACAAGTCGTCGTCACTCACGCTTCAGTAAGTGCAGCCGCAAAAGGTTCAGCGCCAATTTGGCCGTGCGGCTCTGAACCTCCTGCCGGGCGCCGGCCCAACTGAATTGCTGGAAACTCGTGCCCTCCGCCGTCGCCAAGGCCACGAACACGGTGCCGACGGGCGTGCCGTCCACTCCGCCATTCGGGCCGGCATAGCCAGTCGTGGCGAGGCCGTAGTCGGCGCCGAATCGCTCGCGCACCCCTTGGGCCATCGCCTGAGCCACCTCGGCGCTGACGGCGGTACGGGCCGCGATCAGGTCGGCGGGCACGCCCAATTGAGCCGTCTTCATCTCATCCGTGTAAACCACTACGCCGCCGCGGAGGGCGTTGCTGGCCCCCGGGACATGGGCGAGGCGGTTGGCGACCAAGCCGGCCGTCACGCTCTCGGCCGTCGCCACCGTTTCCCCGCGGGCGATGAGGCGTTGGACGACGACTTGTTGAAGTTCTTCCTCTTCCGCGCCGAAGACCAATTCGCCCAACCGCTCTCGGATCGTCGCCTCCACGGGGGCGATTTGGGCCTCGGCCTCGGCCAGCGACGGCGCCCGCGCCAAGATGCGCAGCGAGATGACGGCGTCGCTCACGGTGATGCCCACTTCGGGGACGTGCCCGCGCTTCGTCAGGTCGAGCAACTTCTCCTCGACGGCCGATTCGCCAAGCCCGAAGGTATTGATCTTGCGCTGGATGAACACCCCGCCGCCGAAGCTCATCGCCTCCAACCGGGGCTTCACCTGCTTCTCGAACATCACGCGCATTTCGGACGGCACGCCGGGCATGGCGGCCATCACGCACTTGCCCACGTCCAGCCACACGCCGGGGGCCGTGCCGCACTCATTGCGGATGGCGACGCCCCCCGCGGGGATGAGCGCTTGAACGCGGTTGCGGTCCGGCATCACGCGCCGCCGCTGGGTGAACATCGCCTGAATGTGGGCCAGTGAGTCGGCGTCTTCGTGCAGGGGCACGCCGGCGACGGCGGCCATCACTTCGCGCGTGAGGTCGTCCTGCGTCGGCCCCAACCCGCCGCTGGTCAAGACAATGTCCGCGCGCTCGCTGGCGGCTTTGAAGACGGCGACGTTGTCCGCGAGATCGTCCCCCACGGTGGTGTGAAAGCCGACGGGGATGCCCATTTCCGCGAGCCGGCGACTCAGCCACTGCGAGTTCGTGTCCAGGTTCTGGCCGCTGGTGATCTCACTGCCGATGGAGATGATTTCTGCTTTCATGAATGCTCCTCGCCTCTGATTTTATGGCCGCGGCATTTTCGCCGGAAGTTTCACCCCGTTTTCGGCCGATGGAGTCCTTCCGAACCGGGTTCGAGTCGCGGACGGGAGTTGCCGTGAGACCAGCGAAGATGGCTTTACTGTGGGCGGTTGGCGTGGCCGGGGGACTGTGCGCCCAAGCCCCCGACGCGCCGCAAACGCTGCCGCCCACGGTGATCGGCCTCCCCCGCGCGGAACCCCCTGCCTCGCTACCCTTGCCGGTCATCCGCAACGAGGTGCCGCCGAAATCCGTCGAGCAAGTTGAACGATTCGACCCGGCCACGCTGGCGGTCAGCAAGATCGACGGCCGCTACACACTCACGGCCGACAAGGTGACGCTGCGCGAATTCGGGTTCGACCGCGCCACCGCCGACGAGACGCGGCGCGTGATGCAAGAACTCGGCGTGAACGAGACGGTTACTGTCCCCGGCTCCCGGCCGCCGTTCCAAGTATGGCTGCGGGACGGCAAGCCGTCCGCGAACACCGTGGCCCGTCAAGTGTTCCTCCCCGTGACGGCCGCGACGGTGCGGGCTGAAGCGGTCGGCGGCGTGTGGGTCGTCACGGACGGGGCGCGCGGCTTCTTCGACTTCGGGGCCGACGCGGCCTCGGCCAAGGCGGCGGCCGCCGTGCTGACCAAGCACGGGTTCAACCAGATGGGCATGATCGGCAGCCCCCGCCCCGTAGTGCTGTATCCCCTCTTTGACCGCTGGGCCGCCCAGCGGGCCAAACTGCAACTGGCCACGACGCCATCGCCGCTCGGGGTTCTGGACGACGTGGCCCAGAAGAACCTGATCCTGCCGGGCAATGTGCCGGCCGGGGCGAAGACCCCGCTGGACCCGGCTCAACTTCAGGTCGTGCGGGGCAAGACCGGGGAATGGGCGTTGATGCACAACGACGAGACCTTGGGCCGGTTCGGCAGCGCCGAGTTCGCGGCCCGCGGCGCGTGGAAGGCGATGCAGGACGCCAAGGTGAACCAAGTCGTGCGCGTCGGCGCCAAGAACGTGCCGATCTTTTTCGCGGACGGCCAACCGATGCACGGCCGGCCGTTGGGCGGGACGAACGTGACGTTCCGGCCGGACCGGCTCAAAGTCCAACAGGTACGCGGCAGTTGGTGGCTGGCCGAAGAAAACCGCCCGCTGCTTGAAGGCGGCGCCAAGGCCGACACCGAGTTGTTGCTGAAGACGATCCAGCACTTGCACCTGACGATGAGCAGTCAATTCGGCTTCGCGGAAACGGGCGGGATCCGGTTTCTGACGGTGGGGTATTGATCCGTTACGCTTCGCCCAAGAATTCCGTCTCCGTCACGCTTCCCGACGGCCACTCGAAGACGTGCAGCCGTTTGAAGTGGTAGTCGCCGCCGATGTTGTAGCCGCGCATCGGCCCGACTTGGCATTGCCGGGCGGTGTGCGTGTGGCCGCACCACACGGCCGGGATGCGGGCCGAGTGCGTCGTCAGCAGATTCTCGACGCGGGCGTTGCCCGAGAAGGCCCGCCAGAGCAGGGCGTCCAGCGGCGGGGGTTCGCGGGCGGGGTAAAGCAGCCCGTGCAGCGGCGGGTGGTGGGCCAAGACCAGCGCGTGCGAGAACTTGGCGAGGGCTTCTTCCAAATGTGTCTTCAGTTTCTCGAAGACGAACGTCGTGAAGGCCACGTCGGTCCAGTCCCATTTCACGAAGTTGGCGTCGTTGTGCATGCCGCGAGTGAAGCGTTTGGAGCGAAGTCGTTCTTCCCAGTCGGGCGCGGCCTGTTTCAGTAGATCAATGTCCCACGTGTAGTCGTACCAGTTCATGGTGCCGACGACGGCGAGGTCTGAGTCAGGCAACTCCAACGGGCCGTTGTCTAAAAAGTGGAAGCCGTGTTCGCGGCTCACCCGAGGAAGGTATTCCTCGTACACGGCCCGCGAGTCGCCGCGCGCGTCGGAGGACCGCACCCAGACATCGTGGTTGCCGGGGACGAGGGCCTTCACGCAGTCGATGCCGTCAAACAGGGCCAGGCACCGCTCGAAATCTTCCCCCGCGCCAATGTCTCCGCCCAGTAAAATGACGTCCGGCGGGGTTTCGCGCAGCTCGGCAACCAGTTGATGCGTCGCCCGGTTGCCGGCCGTGTGCCGCGTCCCGTAGTGTAGGTCGGCGGTCACGGCGATGCGGAGCGGGCGGGCGGGCGTCATGTCGGGGCACACTCCTCGGACAGTCCCGGCTAGAATGGCCGCCGGGGGAAGGGGTTATCTTACGGCATGCTTCGGGAAGAACAGATCGACATCCGCCGGCAGCGCGGCCGGGCCGCCGGCTTGGTCATCGAGAACACCGGCAAGAAGCAGGTGTTCTCGGACTACCGCGTGACCAACCCACAAACGAAGGGGCAGTACGCCGTCACGATCCGCGGCTTTGACACCGGGGACAACACCTGCACCTGCCCGGACTTTAAGTCCAACACGCTCGGGACGTGCAAGCACGTCGAGGCCGTGCTGGAAAAACTGGAACACGAGTCCCCGCAGACCGTGAAGAAGCGGAAGGCCATCGTCACGCGGCCGGAAATCACGCTCGACTACACGGCCCACCACCTACGGCTGAAACTGCAACTACCCCCCCGGCACTCGGACAAACTCGGCCAACTGGCCGCCAAGTTCTTCGACAAGGCCGGCTTCGCGTTGCCCGTGTTGGATTATGCCGCGTTGGTGGATGCCGCGGAGTCCGTGCCGGAACAAGTCACGGTGATGTCCGACGCGATGGACTTCATTGGCCGAGAGAACGAACGCGCCCTCTTGGCCGAGCGGGAGAAGGCGCTTCTCGCGGACCTCGAAATGGGGGATGAGATGTCTCCCCTCCGCACGCTGCTGAAAGTCCCCATGTACGACTACCAGCTTCGCGGGGCGATTTTCCTCGCCTGCCGCGCGCGCAGCATCTTGGGCGACGACATGGGCTTGGGAAAGACCGTCCAGACGATGGCGGCCATCGAAATTCTGGCCCGCGAGCGCGGCGTCAGCCGTGTGCTGGTAGTGGCCCCAGCCAGCGTGAAGTACCAGTGGGAAACGGAAATCCGCAAGTTCACCGACCGCCCGGTGCAGGTGGTGGAAGGGCTGAAGGAGGCCCGCGAGGAGATGTATTCCGCGGAGTGTTTTTACAAGCTGGTGAATTACGAGCAAGTCGTCCGCGACCTCGATCTGCTGAACGGGTGGAAGCCGCACGTCGTCGTGCTGGACGAGGCGCAGCGCATCAAGAACTGGGAGTCGAAGACCTCGCGGGCCGTCAAGAAACTCGTCTCGCCCTATGCCATCGTGTTGACCGGAACGCCGCTCGAAAACAAGTTGGAGGAACTGTACAGCATCGTGCAATTCGTGGACGACCGCCGGCTCGGCCCGGCCTTCGAGTTCCTGCACGAACACCGCGTCTTGGACGAGAAGGGCAACCTCGTCGGCTACCGGCACCTCGAACGCATCCGCGAACGGTTGGCCCCGATCCTACTACGGCGAACCCGCGGCGAAGTGCTGACGCAACTCCCGGCCCGCACAGACAGCACCAGCTTCGTCGAACTCAGCGTGGCTCAAAAAGCCCCCTACGACGAGCAAGTGAAAACGCTTGCCCGGCTTCTGCAAAAAGGGTTGTTGACGGACGTGGACCGCAAGCGGATTCTGGCGTGCCTCGCCAACATGCGGCTGATCTGCGACAGCACGTTTCTCTTCGACAAGGAGACCAACGTCTCCCCGAAGTTGGACGAGTTCCGCGACTTGGTCGAGGAACTGATGTCCTCCGGCGATCACAAGGCGGTCGTCTTCAGTCAGTGGGAGACGATGCTGAACAAGGCGGCCGAGGTGCTGGACGAACTCGGCGTGGTCTACACGCTCCTTCACGGCGGCATGAGCGGCAAGGAGCGCCGGGCGGTGATGGCCCGCTTCAAGGACAAGGATTGCCGCATGTTCCTCAGCACCGACGCCGGCGGCGTCGGGCTAAACCTGCAAGAAGCCGACACCGTGCTGAACTTGGAGCTGCCGTGGAACCCGGCCGTGCTGGAACAACGCATCGCCCGCGTCCACCGCATGGGCCAGCAGCGGCCGGTGCGCGTCATCAACTTCGTCACGCGAAACAGCATCGAAGAGCGCGTGATGGCCTCACTGGAAGCCAAGCGATCCCTCTTCGGCAGCGTGTTCGATGGCGACAGCGACTCCGTGGACTTCGCCGCCGTCGGTAGCAGGCCGTTCCTCGACGGCGTGCGTGAAGTCGTCGGCCTGGAGAAGCCGGCCCAGGCCGAACCGAAAGCCGTCACCAAGCCCGTTGTTTCCGCGAAGCCGGAACCGACAGGCGACCTCGCCGAAGCGGCGATTGCCTTCTTGGAGGCGATGGCGGCCGAGTCGTGGGATCTGACGGCCGGGCAGAAAGCCCGCGTGCGGGCGGCGGTGGCGGCGTTGACGGGGGGCGGCCATGAATGAGCAAGACGCCCTTTTGGAGACGATCTTCGACAACCCAGAAGATGATGCTCCACGACTGATTTATTCGGACTGGTTGGAAGAACATGACTTGCCAGGCTATGCGGAATTTATCCGCGACCAAATCCGAAGGTCACGTCTGTTCCGAGAGGCACGGGACGCCAAAGAAGCAACCCGAAAAGACTTTCCCGGTCCAATGACAGGCGACCACCCCAGTTGGAAGGCATACGTCGCAGAACTTTCACCCGCGTCGACTTGGCGACACTTGCTAAAAGTGCAGAATTTTATCCGCGGTTTCCATTGGCAAACGCTTATTGTTAGTGTCTCCGAACTGAGCGAATTTTCTCGGGATTGGTGGCCTCTGTTCCCCATCACAACCGTGGTTTGCCCGCTGTCCCCATTGACCATCTCTGAATTCGTTCGAATACCGTACCTCGCTCGGTTGCGGGAATTGATTATTGAAGGAGAAGACCCCTACGGATTGGTAACTACGCAGCTAGCCCGATGTCATTACTTGAAGAGTCTGCGAGTATTGGACTTGGACACTTACAACTTAGGATTCGAAGCCATAGAGGCATTGGTGAATTCAGACGTGTTCAATCAACTGACGGAACTCCGGATGCCGGGGCCTATGCGTCCAAATGGCTCGTCCGCTCAAAAATTGAAAGCGCGATTTGGAGATATTTGCGTCTTTTAGAATTGCAGTTTTGAAATGTGAGATTTTCATGCCCAAGATCGCCGTCCTCGGCGGGAGTTTCGACCCGCCGAGCGTTCACCACCGCACGGTGGCCGTCGCCCTGCGGAAGACCTTCGACCAAGTGATCGTCGTCCCCTACGGCGCGAGGGCCGACGACCGCGTGGTGTCCGACACGCCGGCGCCGTACCGGGCGGCGATGGCCGACCTCGCCTTCCGCGGGCTGGACGGCGTGGACGTGGAACTGTTCAGCCTGGAGGCGCAGGCCGAGCCGCGGACGGCCGAGATCGAACGGCGATTCGGACACCGGGGCGAGTTGACGTATGTGGTCCCGATGCAGTTCGTGCGGGACGGGCACCGCTGTTCCATTCTGACCAACTGGGACCGCGGGGATTGGCTGTGGGAAAATGGTTCCTTCGTCATCCTGCGCCAGCCCAACGAACCGATCCCCGAGGAACTGCCGAAGCGGCACAATATCCTGCAAGTCCCGCCGTACCTGCATGCCTCCGCGATCCGCGGCCGCATTTACAACGGCGAATCGGTGGAGGAGTGGCTGACGCCCGAGGTGCGCCGGTACGTCGTCCGGCACGGCTTGTACCGCAGTCTGCCGCCGCGGACCGAGACGGCCTTTCGCCTGCCGCACCCGCGTGTCCGGCTCTTCTACGACGAGGAGAACGCCGACTCGAACCGGCTGGCCAAGGAGTTCAGCCCCGACGAGACCGACCCGGACCTGATCGTCGTGCTGGGCGGGGACGGCACCATGCTGCGGGCGATCCGCAAGCACTGGCGGGACCGCGTGCCGTTCTACGGGCTGAACACGGGGCACCTGGGCTTCCTGCTCAACGACCGGCAGACGCGGTTTTGGGAACGCGAGTTGAAGCTGTACCAGTTACCGTTGCTGTGGGCCGAGGCTGACACCGTCGAGGGCAAGACCGTCACCGGCTACGCTTTCAATGAAGTGTGGGCCGAGCGGGCGACGGGGCAGACGGCTTGGGTGAAACTGTCCGTCAACGGGCAGTGCCGCATCGAACGACTGGTGTGCGACGGCGTCCTCGTATCCACGTCGGCCGGGTCCACGTCCTACGCCCGCGCGATGGGGGCGACGCCGTTGCCGTTCAACACGCCGGTGCTGACGCTGGTGGGGTCGAACGTCCTGTCCCCGATGGGCTGGCGGCCGGCCGTCGTGCCGCTGCAAACCGAAGTGGAAGTGACGACGCTCGACCCCGAAAAACGCCCGCTCATCGGCTACATGGACGGCGTCCCGCTCGGCCGCGTATCGTCGTTGCGGGCACGGGTCAGCCGGACGGCCTCCGTCGAACTCGCCTTCCAACCGGAACACGACCCCGTGGCGAAGTTGGCTAAGCTGCAATTCCCACTGGGGTGAGACGGCCTACCCAGCATTCGCCACCGAAGCAAGGACTGGTCCCGGCGCGCGCGCCTTCAATTCGTCGAGATGGCGATCCATGACAGACATGAGTTCGTCGTCGTCGATGTACCCAACCCCGCGGTTCAGGTGGACTTCCCCGAGAAAACCGAGATGGGCCATGAGTTGGCCGAGCCGGACATCCGGCGCGAGCGCCCACACTTCCGCGAGTAATTTCAACGCTTCCCGCTGGTTTTCCGGCGTCATGGCAGCAAATCTCCGGCGGCGTGACGGCGGCACTCGAAGTGTTCTGGGATCGACATAACGAATGTCCGGCATCAACACAATTTATAGCGGAGTTCAAGATGCTGTTGCGGGCCATGGATAGTTTTTAGCTCCAACGGAGCGTTCGGTTGTAGCCAGGCCCGGGAGGGCCTGGA
>JAYUGD010000456.1:0-5163 GCA_043767785.1 Zavarzinella sp.
CGGGATAAGCCTGCATCGGCGAGCACTCCAACGGGGATCGCTCGATGATACGCCGCCGCCCGAGGGAGCGCAAGACGGAAACTGAAAATGCTCTAAAAGCGGGACTCCAACAAGACCGCCTTGCGGCGGCAATCCGAATTTCACCCCAGCACCGCCCGCAACGGGCAATCGGCGACCACCTCTCCGCGGCGGTAGCGGCCCAACATGGCTTTCGACTGTTGCGCCAGTGACCGCCGAACTTCCCGCCGTGTCCCCTTCGCCCGGCCAATTTCCATCACGTCGTAATCGGTCGTCTGGTGCCGCAGCCACGCGATGACGGCCGCCGCCGCCCGCTCTTCCACGGGGATGCGCTTCGTGCGGGCCACCGTCCCGCTGCCGACCGGCGTGGCGTGGGCGGTGACGGCCTTCGCCACCGTGTCGGCCAACTCCGCGTGCGTGGGGTGGAAATTCAGATAGGCCATTACGGCCGCGTGGAAATCTTCCGTGTACTCGGCCTGCGCCTTGTCCCGCCGCTTGGCCGCCGACCGCTGCTTGGCCGCGTAACTCTCGGTGGAGCGTTCCGCGTCCAAGTCGGCTTTCGCCGTGTCGATGTGTTCCCGCGGCGCCCACACGCCGAGGGAGAATACCCGGCGGCCCTTCTTGTCCTTCACCGTCCACGACGGCCCGGCCGCTTTGACCCGCCGCGTCAAGCCCGCGTCGCCGGGCGGCAACAATCCCCACCCGGCGGGGATTTCGAGGACTTTGCCTTCACAGGAGACGGTGCCGGGCCGGGGGCCGGGCCAAACGTCCAAGGTTTGGGTGGGGTCAGTCATGGAAGTAGTGATCGGTTTTGACGAGCCATGAGCGTGAGCGATTGGAGTGAGTGATTGTCACCACACTCCAATCGCTCACGCTCATGGCTCGCCAAGAAAAGTCAGCGGATAATGTCTTTGTTCACCACGCCCGCCACGTCCGTCAGGCGGAAGTCGCGGCCGCTGTAGCGGTAGGTGAGCTTTTCGTGGTCGCGGCCCATCAGGTGCAGCATGGTGGCGTGCAGGTCGTGGACGTGCATCTTGTTCTCGGCGGCGGCGAAGCCGAACTCGTCGCTCTTGCCGTAGGCCATGCCGCCTTTGATGCCGCCGCCGGCGAGCCAGACCGAGAAGCCGGCGCTGTTGTGGTCGCGGCCCTTGGCGCCCTCGCTCGTCGGCGTGCGGCCGAATTCGCCGCCCCACAGGACCAGCGTGTCTTCCAACAGGCCGCGCTGCTTCAGGTCTTTGAGCAGGCCGGCGATGGGCTGATCGACTTGCTTGGCCTTGGTCGCGTGGTCCTTGATGTCCCCGTGGTCGTCCCACGGCTGGCCGGCCCCGGTGTAAATTTGCACCATGCGGACGCCGCGCTCCACGAGGCGGCGGGCGACGAGGCAGGAGTCCGCGAACTGGCCGCTGCCGTACAACTCGCGGGTGGCCTTCGTCTCCTTGGCCAAGTCAAAGACGTCGGCCGCCTCGAACTGCATGCGGAAGGCCATCTCCATGCTCTGGATGCGGGCCTCCAAGGCCGCGTCCCCCGGTCGCTTGGCCAAGTGGGCATGGTTGATGGTCTTCAGCAAGTCCATCTGTTCTCGCTGGGCGTCGGTCGTCAGGCTCGTGTTGCTCAGGTGCGGGATGACGGTCTTCGGGTCGATCTTGCCGTTGTTGATGTGCGTGCCCTGGTAGATGCCCGGCAGGAAGCTGTTGCTCCACAGTTGCGGGCCGACGACCGGCTTGCCGGGGCACATGACCACGAAACCGGGCAGGTTTTGGTTCTCGCTGCCGAGGCCGTACAGGAGCCACGACCCCATGCTCGGCCGCACGGGTTGCTGGTCCCCGCACGTCATCATCAGCAGGGACGGCTCGTGGTTCGGGACGTTGGTGTACATCGAGCGGATGACGCAAATGTCGTCGATGCACTCGCCGACGTTCTTGAACAACTCGGACACTTCGAGGCCGGACTGCCCGCACTTCTTGAACGCGAACGGGGACTGCATCAGGTTGCCAGTCTTACGCTCCGTCTTGATGTCGGCGGCCGACGGCTTCTGGCCGTTGTACTTCACGAGGGCCGGCTTCGGGTCGAAGGTGTCCACCTGCGACGGCCCGCCGTTCATAAACACGTGGATAATGCGCTTCGCCCGCGGCTTAAAGTGCGCCGCCTTCGGGGCCAACGGCGACACGGCCGCCGCCGGGGCCGCTCGCAGCTGCTCCTCGTTGAGCATCGCGGCCAGCCCAAGGCTGCCCAACCCCGTGCCCATGCGGGCCAACACCTGACGGCGGGAAAGCGACCAATTCATGTGACACGATCCCTGTAGGGGACGGCAAAGGCGGGAGAAGGTTAGTGTAACTGACGGCGGCAGGGGGGCCAACGCCAAAATGACCAATCACCGATTGGACGTTGGGCTTATGGTTTCCTTTTGCAAGATAGGAGTGTCAGCGGATAATATCAAACAACGACTAACGGAGGTGAACATGGCGCCGACTTTGGAAGCGCTTGGGCTGAACCACTTGTCGCGGAGTGATCGCCTAGCCGTCGTGCAGGCACTGTGGGATAGCATCGCCGCGGAAACGCCGCCTTCGTTGCTGTCGGACGCCCAACGCGCGGAACTCGAACGCCGCGCCGATGACGACGACGCGAACCCCGACGACGTGATTCCGTGGGAACAAGTGAAGGCCGAGACGGCGGCCAAATGGGGCATCTAAATGCTTCCCATCGTCATCCGCCGGGCCACTCAATCCGAGTACGACGCGGCGGTCGGGTGGTATGCCGTCCGCGACGCCGGGTTGGCCGCCGACTTCGCCGTTGAAGTGCAAACCGTGTTCGACACGATTGCCGCTTACCCGCAGCGGTATCCCGTCGTCGTCCGGGACATTCGTGAAGGGCCGCTGTCCCGGTTTCCGTACTGTGTTTATTACCGCGTCCGGCCGGACCGGATCATTGTGGTCGGGGTGTATCACCACTCCCGCGACCCGGCCGGCTGGCAGTTTCGGTCTTAAAAGTTCACATTCTCGCCGTCACTTCCAAATAAATCAACGCCCGTCCGTTGCCGCGGACCACGGGCGCAATATCGTAGAGTTTTCCCGAACAGACCGACATGAGGCGACGACCGCCCCAACGGTAGGGTGGGTCGAGAGTCAGGCAATGCAAAGCGAACGTATCCGCATCCGCATGGAAGGCTATGACCACGAGAGCCTGGACCGCACGGCCCTGGAAATCGTGGACACCGCCAAGCGCACCGGGGCCGAAGTCCACGGGCCGATCCCGCTGCCGACGCGCATCGAGCGGTACACCGTCCTCCGCAGCCCGCACATCGACCGCAAGTCGCGCGAGCAGTTCGAGATCCGGACCCACAAGCGCCTCATCGACATCCTCCAGCCGACGGTGAAGACGATCGAGGCCCTCAACAAGGGCCTTAGCCTCCCGCCGGGCGTGGACATCAAAATTTAGGTGATGGCCCCCGGCGCTTGATTGGCCGGCCTCGGCGCAGTAAACAAATTTGTTCACGGAATAACTGGGGCCGCCGCGTTCCCGCCACCGGACGACGCGACGGCTTTCTTGATGGGTAAGGACCGCAAGCGATGGCTTCCCCGCACACCGAAACCGTTACCGGCACCTTCAACGTGCCCGTCTTCAACCGCCTGGGCGCCGAAGTCGGCACGGTGGCCGTCAACGCCGACGACCTCGGCGGCAAGATCAGCCCCGGCCTTCTCCACGAAGCCGTCCTGATGTACCAGGCCAACCAGCGGGCCGGGACGCACCACACGCTCCGCCGCGGCGAGGTGGCCGGCAGCACCAAGAAGATCTTCCGCCAGAAGGGCACCGGGAACGCCCGGGCCGGCACCAAGCGGACCAACAAGCGCCGCGGCGGCGGGACGGCCAAAGGCCCGAAGCCGCGCGACTACTCGTACAGCCTGCCGAAGAAGGCCTTGCAGGCCGCCACCAAGATGGCCCTGCTCGCCAAGATTCGCGACAACCAAGCCGTGATCGTGGACGACTTCGGCCTCACCGCCGTCAAGACAAAGGACATGGCCGGCATCCTGGTCGCCCTCAAGGTCCGCAACGTCGAGAAGCCCGCCAAGCCGGTCGCCGAGGGTGAGACGGCCAAGAAGCCGAAGAAGGTCCACCTGACCTGCCTCATCAGCACCGCGACGAACGACAACGTCGTCTACAAGTCGGCCCGCAACCTGGCCGGCGTGACCGTGATGCCGGCCCGCGAGTTGAACGCCTACGAGTTGCTGCGGCCGAAGAAGTTGGTGCTGACCAAGGCCGCCCTCGAAAGCCTGACGAAGCCGAAGAAGAGCTAACCACCGAACACGCACGCGGGCCGCTTGCCGGGCGGCCCGCCGATTTATTGGGTAAGTGTCATGCAATCACGACCGCGTCCCGTAAAGTACCGCCGCAAGAACAAGCTGCGGTTCACCGACAAGCCGGGCGAACCGGGCTTCGTCCTGCGCCCGCACCAAGTGATCCTGCGGCCGCTGGTGACGGAAAAGGGAACGCACCAGAGCGCCCGCTACAACGCCTATGCGTTCCAAGTGCATTCGGACGCCACCAAGCCGGAAATCAAGGCGGCGATCCAAGAGATGTTCAACGTCCGCGTCGACCACGTGACGACGCAGATTCGGCACGGCAAGTCCCGCCGGTTCCGCACCAAGATCGGCCGCACGCCGGACTGGAAGAAGGCCATCGTGACGCTCAACGATAACGACAAGATCGACTTCTTCTAACGGACGGCGGAGGCGGCGGGCCAATACCAGTACACAGCTTTCGGGTGAGACGACATGGGGATTCGACAATATAAGCCGACGTCGGCGGGCCGCCGGGCCGGGTCGGTCAGCGACTTCGCGGAATGCACGACGCCGCGCAAGAACAAGCCGGAAAAGTCGCTGCTCGTCCGCCGCAAAAAGAAGGGCGGCCGCAACAACCAAGGGATCGTCACCGTCCGCTTCCGGGGTGGCGGACACAAGCAGATGTTGCGCTTGGTGGACTTCAAGCGGAACAAGAAGGACGGCATGCTCGCCACGGTCATCAGCGTCGAGTACGACCCGAGCCGGACGGCCCGCGTCGCGCTGATCGAGTACGCGGACAAGGAAAAATCGTACATCCTCGCCCCGCAAGGGCTGATGGCCGGGGATGTCCTCGGGTCTGGGCCGGACG
>JAYUGD010000457.1:0-5162 GCA_043767785.1 Zavarzinella sp.
TTGCTGATCTGCCGGTGTTCGATGATCTTTCTCGGCACGGGATGACCGAGCACCGCCAGCTTTTCCAGCGTTTCCTGGTCGGTGCTGGGTTCGCCGGTCAGGTCGGTCTTCTTGAGGATCGGCAGCTTCAAGTCCTTGTACAGCACGTCCCGAAGCTGCTTCAGCGAGGCGATGTTGAACTCCTTGCCCGCGATCGCGTGAATCTCCTTCTCCAAGATGGCGAGTCGGTTGGCCATCTGCACGGAGAGCTTTTGCAGGTACGGGACATCGACGCGGATGCCGTTCGCCTCCATCTCGGCCAGCACGTCGATGAGGGGGACTTCCAGCGTGTCGTACAACTCGCGCACGCCGATGGCGGCCAGTTGCGGCTCCAGCAATTCGGTGAGCCGCCACGCGGCGTCGGCGTCCTCGGCGGCGTAGGGGAACACCTTGGCGACGGGGACTTGGTCCATCCGCTTCTGGTTCTTGCCCTTGCCGATCAGCTCCGTGATGGAGATGTTCTCGTGCCCGAGGTACTTGCGCGTCAGTTCGTCCAAGCCGTGCGACCGCTCGCCGGCGTGCAACAAGTAATGGGCGACCATCGAGTCGCCGGCCACGCCCGCCAAATGGACGCCGGCGCTCAACAGCGCCAGTTGGTCGTACTTGACGTTCTGGTTCACCTTAGCGACGGCCGGGTCTTCAAAAATCGGCTTCAGCGCCGCGAGAGTCGCGTCCGGCGGCAACACCTTATCTTCGGCCGGGCCGCGCACGGGGAGGTAGCAGCCCTCGGTCGGCTTCCAGGAGAACGCGAGGCCGACGATCTCGCAGCGCAGCGGGTCAAGGGCCGTGGTTTCGAGGTCGAAGCAGAACCGCTTCTGGGCCTTCAATTCTTTGAGAAACTTCTGGAACGCCTCCGGCGTATCGACCAGCGTGTACTTGGCGTTCCACGTGTCCGGGGCGGCCGTGGCCCCGAACGGGAACTCCGGGTCCGGCTCGGCGGCGGCGGGTTCGGGTTCGTCGAACATGCCGCCCCCCATGAGCGGCTTCGTCTTCGCCTTGCCCTTGCCTTTGGGCGCGGCGACCATCGGCGCGTCGAGGCCGAGGGCGGCCAGCAGTTCCGGGTTCTTGGCGGCGGTCGGCGCCTTGTCCTGGGCGGCCTTCATCTCGTGGCGCACGCGGGCGGCGAAACTGCGGAAGCCGTACGTCTCGAACAGGGCCAGCAGCTTCTCGTTGTCCCACGGCTGGCGCTTCCACGCCTCCCACTCCAAGGGCATCGGCACATTCCGGTCGAGCCGCACCAGCGTCCGGCTGCGCTCCAAGTCCCCGGTGTCGATGGCCCGCTTCAGGTTCTCCTTCTGCTTGACCTGCTTGATCTCGTCCGCCTTGGCGACGAGGTTGTCCAGCGTGCCGTAGGTTTGCAGCAGCTTCGCGGCCGTCTTCTCGCCGATGCCGACGACGCCCGGCACGTTGTCCACGCTGTCGCCGATCAGGGCCTGGTAGTCCACCGCCTGCTCGGGCGTGATGCCCTGATTAGCCAGCAGTTCGGCCGGGCCGATCGTCGTCTTCTTGCGCAGGTCGTACATGCGCACGCGGTCGTTCAGCAGTTGCCGGCAGTCCTTGTCGTTGGTGCAGAGGTAGACCTCGATGCCGCGGTCGCTGCCGTGGTGGGCGAGCGTCGCCATCACGTCGTCGGCCTCGTAATTCGGGACGCCCAACACGGGCAAGTTCATCGCGGTCATCACCGCCTGGATCATCGGGATCTGGGCGATCAAGTCGTCCGGCGGCGGCGGCCGGTGCTTCTTGTACTCGGGGTAAATCGCGTCGCGGAAGGTGCCGCCGGGTTGGTCGAAGGCGGCCACCAGATAGGTGGGCTGGATCTCGTCGAAGAGGGTCAGCAAGTCGCGGGTGAAGCCGAAGGTCGCGTTGGTGGGCCGGCCGTCGGGGGCCGTCATCGGCGCGAGGGCGTGGAACATGCGGTAAATGAGGGCATGCGCGTCAACAACGTACAGCGTGGCCGGTGCATCGGGCATGGTGGGACCGCGTTCCGACGAAGAAACCAGACGGGAGTCCGTCAACGCCAACGGTCGGGAGGGAGACCGGCGGGGCTGTCGCATTCAGAGGGGAAATTGGCCCGGGCCAACAAGACGGGACCTTGCCCGACCAATTTCACCTACGGTCCAAGGTACGGGGGGGCGGGGGGCGTGTCAATTGAAACCGGAAAGCCCGCGGACAGCCGTCCGCGGGCTTTCCGCTTACTTCTCCCCCAAGACCACCTTCATCGGCACGGCGCCGCCGGTGGCGTCGCAGATTCGGAACAGGAACTGCCAGTTCTGAGTCCACGGCTGGTCCTGATTGTCCTGGCACACCTTCAAGAGGATTTCGTTCTTCCCCTTCTTGAGAGCGCCGCGGACGAGGTACTGGTCGAAGCGGTCGCCGTGGTGGTACTCGTCGCGGGCGTACATCAGCTTGCCGTTGAGCCAAACCTTCACGGAGGTCGGGGTGCCGAAGCGCAGTTCCACGGGGCGGTCGGCGTCCGACTCAATCTCCGTGTAGGCGTAGGCCACGGAGTCCTTGTGCTTGGCGATGCCCTTGTTCAGGTCGATCTTCCCGTAGGTGTCGCTGCTCGTGAGCGGCTTCCATGTGATGTCGCCGTCCTTGCCCTTGTAGGTGGCCTTGAGGTCCACGCCCGCTTCCGGCGGGTACGCCTTGTCGTAGCCGGCGCCCTTCGTGCTGTCGAACGGCCCGATCACCAGCCACTTGCCGACGACGCCGAAGTGAGCCGTCAGGTCGGCCTCGCCGCCCAAGTCTTTCAGCGCCTTGGCAATCTTCTCGGCCTGGTCTTGGTCCCGGCTGGCGTGGAACAGCTTCTCGTAGGTCGCCTTGGCGGCCGTCGGGTCTTTCTTCGCCTCTTCCTCGGCCGCCGGCAGCGCCGCGGCGACGGCGTCCCGGCGCATGTCCCCGCTCGGGTCGTTCAGGAAGCCGGGCAGCAGGCGGGCCGGGGCCTCGGGGTCCGTCTCGGCCAGCAGCTCGTAGGCCACGCGGCGGCCGACCGGCCCGTGCGTCGCGTCCGTCACGAAGCCTTCAAGACGCTTGGCCGGGAGTGTCTTGAAGGCGGCCTTCTCATTCTCCGCGATGGCGTCCACGGCCGACCGCAGCCAGTTGTTGGCCAATGGGGTCGCGTCGTCCATCGCCGCCAGCGCGGGGAGCAGCGCGGCCGCGCCTTGGCCCACGAGCGCCTTCCACGCCGCTTGGGCCTCTTGGTTGCCGGCCCCCTCGCGGGTGACGGCCTTGATCGACTTCAACAGCTTCTGGGAATCGTCGGCGACCGCGACGGACGCCGCGGTGAACAGGCCAAGGGTGATGAGCCAACGCATGAGCGCGACGACCTCTGGGGTGGGGCAGGCGTGGAGTAGTTTATTTGCGCGGGGTCATTGAAGCGAGACGCGGGCGGACTGGGCTTCCATTTGTTGCCGCAGGCCGGCGAAGTAGGCGGTGAGTTCCTCGGCCGACTTCACCTTCCCCTTGGAGCAACTGCCGGTGGAACAGCCCCCGCCGGTCGAGCATCCTCCGCCGGTGGAACAGCCGCCAGTGGAACAACCGCCGGACGAACACCCGGACGCTTCTTCAACCGGCTTCGCCGCGGCGGTCAGGTCTTGGAGTGTCACCAACAGGCCGAATTCGCGGGACAGGTCTTCAAACAAGTCCGACACGTCGCACGCGCCCCAGTGCAGGGCCTGCACGACGGCCTGTTCCCCGTCGAGCAGGACTTCGGCGTCCAGAAACGTGATCGGCCACCCGGCCGCCTCGGCCCGCGCTTGGGCTTCCGCGAGCAACTGATCGGCCGCCGCCCGGCGGGCGAGTTGGGTTTTGTAGTCGTCGGCGGTCATCGCCCGCAGCACGTCGCCGGGCTTGGCGTGGGCCAGCGAATCGGCCTTGGCCGCGTCGAGGACTTCGCCGGCCTCCAGCCCGCGCACGGTGCGGACGACGACGGCGTCACCGCGGTGATACGCGCCGTCGGCGGCGAAGCGGCCGACGAAACCGCCGAGGCCGTGAGAGACGAGGTAGTGCATATGTTCAATGACCAATCGAAACTCGTTTAGCCGCGACGCGACGCTTCGGAGTGGAGCGCGACCTCGCTGACATCAATCGCTTCCCGCCCAAGCAGTCATAGCCCGCGGCGCAAGCAAGGGGCGGCGACTCTCCGTTGGTGACGACTTCCCGCCACTGTCAATCACCGACCCTTGCTTGCGCCGCGGGCTATGACTGACGCGGGGTGGAAGCCATTGATTGCTGGCCGCCGCGCTCCACTCCGAAGCGTCGCGTCGCGGCTAAACAATCACTGTGCGCCGTCTGTCCGCCTCACTTCTCCGGCGGCGTGTACTCGAAGTCGAAGAACTCGAACATGTTCTTGTCGTACTCTTCCTGGCCGAATTCGGAACTCAGGTCGAGCCGCAGTTCGTTGATGACCTTGAAGCTGAAATTGTGCAGCCAGTCCTTCCAGCATGCCGTGCAGATTTCTTGGTAAATGCGCTCGTACACCGGGTCGTTCGGCATCGGCGGGGCGGGGAGTTGCGCGGCCTGACGGCCGGCGGCGCACATCGAGCGGTGGCACTTGAAGCCGGTCTCCGGCCCCAAGTCTTCGTCGTCCTTCTTCGGGGCCTCGGGCACGGGGGCGCCGTGTTCCTTCAGCAACTTGGCCATCTCGTCGCGCGGGATGCGGTCGCCGCGGTTCTCGGCGACGCGCCAGCCGGTCGTCCACGTCTCGACGGCCTCGGCGACGCGGCCCAGCGCCTTCTGGGACAGGCCGAGCAGTTGGTACACCTTGGAAAAGTTCGGCTCGATGACGACGGCCCGCTGAAAGCTCTTGGCCGCCTCGGCGTGCTGGCCGTCCTCGGCCAGGAGTTGGGCGAGGCGGAAGTGCCCGAGTTCGTCGTCGGGTTCGGCCTCGGTCATGTTCCGAAACTGGGCGATCCGGTCTTGCAGCATGCTCATGGTCGGTCAGTCACACGGGGTCGGGGACTATTCCAGCCATTGTACGCCGGAGCGTGAAGGAAGAAGAGTTTGAACCACAGAGGACACGAAGACCACGAAAAGAGTTTAACCACAGAGGACACAGAGAACACAGAGGAAAGACAAAACGCCGAGAGAAGACTATTTTAGAAATGCCTTTCTCGGTTCTCTGT
>JAYUGD010000458.1:0-5156 GCA_043767785.1 Zavarzinella sp.
CTGACCCACAGGCCGGACTTGCCCTGCTGCGAGAACTTCCACGGGGAGCCGAGCAGCTTGGCGAACGGGGCGCGGGCCTTGCTGAACGTCTTGCCGTCGTCGGCCGTCAGTTTCGGCTTGTAGTCGAACGTGTCCACGTGGCTCGGGGCGCCATCCATGCACAAGAAGATGACGCGCTTGGCCCGCGCCGCGTGGTGTGGCTTCTTGGGGGCCAGCGGGTTCTTTTCCTTCTCGGCAGCCCGCGCCGCCAAGCCCGCGAAGGCCAAGTAGCCGAACCCGCACGCCGAGGTTTTCAGGGCGGCGCGACGCGACGGGAGAAGCGTTGATGGCGTCATCGGAAAACCTTATTAAGTTCCGTTGAATCAGTTCGACTAAGCGGCCATGTCTTAATTCACCGCCGTCAGGCGGTCGTGTTGGAGTTCCGCCTTTAGGCGGTCTTGGACCTGCCACCCAGGGCGGCCGGCGAACCGAGTCATCGAGGGTTCGCCAATGTGGGTGACAGCCCTTCGCCCACGGGGTCGGACCGTCGAAGACTCCGTCCTCTCAGGCCTCTTTTCAGGAAGTTCCAAGACCGCCTAAAGGCGGAACTCCAACACGACCGCCTGACGGCGGTTATTTCACCGCAGATTCGAGAACTCGCCCGAGGCGAACATGGCTTGGGCCATCGCCGCCCACGCCTTTTTAGTCCCGTCACGGCCGCCGAATTTGTCGGCGTAGCCCTTCAGGAATTCCAGGGCCGTCGCCGCCTCACTGTCGGACGGCGGCCGGGCGAAAAACATCTCGTAAGCCCGCTTCACTCGCTCCGCGTCGCCCGCCCCAGACGCCAACAACTTGTCGGCCACTGCCTCGGCCTGACGGATCACGAAGGAGTTGTTCATCAAGTACAGCGACTGAGCGGGCACGGTCGTCGTCGCCCGCTCGCCGGCCACCGCGTTCGGGTCCGGGAAGTCGAATAGCGTCAACGCTTCCGGCAGTTGCTCGCGGACGACCGCCAAGTATACCGTGCGGTGGGCATTCTCCTTGGCGAACGGGCCGTTGAAGCGTTGCAGCGCTTGGGCCGGGCCTTCGCCGATCTTGCCCACTTCCGAAGCGTGGGCCGGCTTCAAGTCCAGTTGCCCGGAGAGGGCCATCATGGCGTCGCGGATCGGCTCGGCTTCCAACCGCCGAGGGCTCATCCGCCACAGCAGCGTGTTCTCCGGGTCCACGTCAAAGTTCTTTTCCTCTTGCGTGCTCGCCAGTTGATACGTGTGACTGAGCATTAGGGAGCGGATCAACTTCTTGACGCTCCAACCGTCGTTCACGAACTGGACCGCGAGCGCGTCGAGGAGACGCTGGTTGCTCGGCTTTTGCCCGGAGGCGCCGAAATTGTCCGGCGAGGCGACGATCCCCTGCCCAAACAAATGCGACCACACGCGGTTGACGAATACGCGCGCCGTCAGTGGATTCTGCGGCGACGCGACCCACTCGGCCAATTCCTTGCGACCACTGCCGGCAGTGACGCGCGTCGGTTTCGCGGTCATCACCTGCGGGAAGCCGCGCGGGGCCAATTCCCCCGGCTTGTCGATTTCCCCGCGGCCCAGTACCGGCGAGTCGGCAACGCGGGAGCGTTCCCGCGCGCCCATCGCCACCACGCGGGGGGTGCCGTCCTTCTCGTACATGTTGGCCCGACTTTCCAAAAGGCCGAGTTGGACTTGGATGCGGACGGCCCCCATCGCCGCGAAGCCGCCTTCCTTGCGGGCTTTCGTCAGTTCCTCCCGGCGGTCGGCGATTTGCTTGTCAAGGGCCTCGCGCTGGGCCGCCGTCATCGGCTCCACACCGGGCTGATACCCCGCCCCGGCCGGCAGCGGGATGATGGCGCTCGGGTGGTTGCTCTGAATCGTCCGCACGGTGCCGTAACAGGTCTCCGTGCTGCGGAAGATGCCGGCGAGGGAGTAGTAATCCTTCTGCGGGATCGGGTCGAACTTGTGGTCGTGGCAGCGGGCGCAGGCGACCGTCATCCCCATGAAGGCTTGGAACGTCGTGTCGATCTGCTCGTCCACGAGGTCCATCTGGAACTGAATCGGGTTCCGCTCGTTGTGGGCCTTCGGGCCGACGGCGAGGAACCCGGTGGCGACCGTGAACTCGGCCTTCTGCTTGTCGTCCTTGGCCGTCAGCAAATCCCCCGCGAGTTGTTCCCGCACGAACTGGTCGAACGGCTTGTCCTTGTTGAAACTCGCGATCACATAATCGCGGTATCGCCAGGCGTGCGGGTAGGCGAAGTTCGCCGCCTTGCCGCTGGACTCCGCGTAGCGCGCCACGTCCAGCCAGTGCCGGCCCCAGCGTTCGCCGAAGCGGGGGGACTCCAGCAGTTTGTCAATCACGTTGGCCACGGCGTTGGGCGTCTGATCCCTAACGAACGCCTCGACCTCGGCGGGCGACGGCGGCAGCCCAATCAGGTCGAAATAAACCCGGCGGATGAGCGTGTGCTTGTCCGCGTCGGCGACGGGCTTGAGGCCCTTTTGCTCCAACCCGGCGAGGACGATTTTGTCCACGTCACTCTTCGGCCACGCCGCCTGCTGCACGGCCGGGGCCGGGCCGGGCTTCGGCGGTTGGAAGGCCCAGAACTGCCGGCCCTTCTCGATGTCGATTTCCTTGGCGGGGGCGGTCGCGTGGCCGTCGCGCGGGTCCGGGGCGCCCATCGCGACCCACTTTTCAAAGTCGGCGATCACGTCGTCCGCCAACTTGGTCTTCGGCGGCATCTTCAGGTTTTCGTCCGCGTGCTTCAGCGCCTTCAGCAACAGACTCCGCTTCGGGTCATTGGGCACGACGGCCGGCCCGGTGTCGCCCCCCTTGCGTGTGGCGTCGCGCGTGTCGAGCAGCAGGCCGCCTTTGACCTTCTTCGCGTCTTCCGAATGGCAGGAGTAACACTGGGCGACCAGCACCGGGCGAATTTTCTTCTCGAAGAAGGCCACTTGGTCGGCCGTCGGCTTCTCCGCGGTCGCCTTCGGGGCGGGCGGGGTGTCTTCCTTCTTCGGCGCGTCCTTATCCTTCTTGGGGAACAGTTTGCCGTCGCCCTTGGGCGCCAGATCGCGGATCTTCTTGAATTCTTCTTTGGTCAGTTTGCCGTCTTTGTCCGTGTCCAAGCGGTCAAAGAGGAAATCGCCGACCTTCGGGTTGTCTTTAAGTTTGGGAGCCATGCCCATGAAGGCTTTGAACTCGTCCTTGGACAGTTTGCCGTCCTTGTCCTTGTCCGCGAGGTCGAACACCTTGTCCGGGTCGGCGAACTTTCCTTTGGCCTCCTGCCCGGCCATCGGTTCGGACATCGAGACCAAGGCGAGCAAGCCCCCGGCCACGACGGTTCCCCGGAGAAGCATGACGGTCACGCGGTTCATGAGAAAGCTCCCGGCCGAAGGAAATGCGCGCCACGAGATCGTCAGATGACTGTTCAACCCCCCGGCCGCGGAAAAGTACCGTGGGAAAACTCGTCAGCCTTCCGGGGCATAAATCGTCCGGCCGCCGTCCACCGGCAGGCAGACACCCGTAATGAAATCGTTGTCGATCAGGCTTAACACCGCCTTCGCCACGTGCTCAGGCGTCCCCAATCGCTTTACCAAGGTCGCGTTGATCGTTTGTTCGCGTTCGGCGGCCGACATGTCCGACGGCAGCATCACCGGGCCGGGGAGGACGGCGTTCACCCGCACATTGGGGTTCCGCGTCCCGAGTTCCACGGCCAGCGACCGCGTCATAGCGGAAACGCCCCCCTTGGACGGGAAGTAGGCCGCGTAATGCAGGTACGGCCGCACTTCTGCCCAGTCGCCGATATTGATGATGCAGCCCCCTTCCGGCTGCAAAACCATGCGCAGGCCGGCCGCCTTGGCGCAGAGGAACGTGCCCAACGTGTTGGCGTCAAAGTGGTCGCGCACGTCGGCGGCCGTAACGGCTTCGAAGAGTTTCCGGTTCCAGATGGCGGCGCTGTTGACCAACACGTCCAGTCGGCCGAATTCAGCGTTGACGGCATCTATCATTTGGGCGACTTCCGCCTCGTCGGCCACATTCGCCCGGAAGGCCGCGACCCGCACGCCGAGCACGGTCAGTTCCGTCACCGTCTCGGCGGCGTCGGCCACCGACGTGTGGTAATGAACAGCGACGGCGTAGCCCGCGCGGGCCAGTTCCCGGGCGACGGCGTTGCCGACGCGCTTCTTGCCGCTGCCGGTGACGAGGGCGACCTTCAACGGCGTCATCCGAGTGGTCTCTGATCGGGGGTGTCCTCCGGAATTCTATCAAGGAGTCCGTTGAAGATCGCGGCCCGCTTCGGGATACTAAACGGTATTCCGCCCACTTATTCACCGGGGAGACACGCATGCGTTTGCTGAGCCTGACCCTAACGGCCTTGCTGGGCGCCGCCGGCGCGGGCCGGGCTGACGACAAGGCCACGGAAGTCGTCAAGAAGGCCATTGACGCCCACGGCGGGGCCGACGCCCTGAACAAGTACAAGGCCGGCCGGCTGAACATGACGGGCGACATGTCCGTGATCGGCATGAACATCAAGTTCACCGGCAAGTTGGCTTACGTCACCCCGGACCGCTTCAAGATGGAAATGGTCGCGAAGGTGGCCGGCATGAAGATGGTCATCAACCAGACGGTCAACGGCAAGAACATCAAAAACGTGATCACGCTCGACGGCATGAAGCAGCCGTCCGGCGGCGACTCCGAGGAGGACGAACTGCGGTTCGCCGCCGCCCTCCAAGAAGTGGGTCAGCTCACGCCGCTGTTGAATGCCAAGAAGTTCGAAGTCAAGGCCCTGCCCGACGCCGAGTTCAACGGCGTGAAGTACGCGGCGCTCGAGGTGAAGATTCTCACCATCAAGAAAGATTGCAAGTTGTACTTCGACAAAAAGACCAACCTCCAGGTGATGACCGCCCACAAGGGGAAGGCCCCGAGCGAGACCGGCCAGCCGGAGGAAGTCAACGAGGAGTCGTGGGGGTCGGACTTCAAAAAGATCAACGGCGTGATGGTCCCCATGAAGCTGCTCGTGAACCACGAGGGCAAGAAGTTCATGGAGATCGTGTGCAAAGACTACGAACTGCTGGAGACCATCGACGCGAAGGAATTCGCGATTGACGACTGACGTGACCGAAGTTGGTAAAGGCGAGCGGGGGCGTCAGCCCCCTGTCTTC
>JAYUGD010000459.1:0-1753 GCA_043767785.1 Zavarzinella sp.
CGTACCAAGCGCTGCACCACGCCTTCATGTTCCTGTCGTACCAGATGGCCGGCTTCCGCGAGTATTTGGAAGTGGAGCGGAAGAAAGATGACCGGGTGACAAGGTGACAAAAACCAAGTGAGCCGAGCGGCGTAAGCCGCCGGGTGGTGCGCTGACGCCCAACACCCGACGCCTCGACAGCGTCGGCTCGCCTGCTTTTTGTCACCTTGTCACCTTGTCACCTTGTCACCTTCAAATCCCCTCCAGCCCGTGCGATTCCAGCAACACTCGATCCCCCAGCATCTCCACGCCGCCATCTGCCACCACGCGCCCGCCATCGAGCAGCAACACCCGCGAACAGGTGTCGCGGATCATGGCCAAGTCGTGCGTGGCGATCACTATCGTCCCCGGGAGCGTATTTAACAGGTTGATGAGGCCGCGGCGGCCGCGCGGGTCGAGGGAGCTGGACGGCTCGTCCAGCAGCAGCACGGCCGGGCGCATGGCCAGCACGCCGGCCAAGGCCACGCGGCGCTTCTCGCCGGCCGACAGGTGGAACGCCACACGGGTTTCGTGCCCGGTCAGGCTCACCGTTTCCAGCGCCTCGGCGACGCGGCGTTGAACTTCGTCGAGCGGCAGGCCCAAGTTCAGCGGGCCGAAGGCCACGTCTTCGCCGACGGTGGCCGAGAAGATTTGGTCGTCGCTGTTCTGGAACACCAGCCCGACGTGGCCGGGGAGTTGTCGCCGGTCGGCGGCCGACGCGGGGTCCATGCCGGCGACCGTGACCGTGTTCGGCGGCGGTTCCAACACGCCGGTCAGGCACAAGAGCAGCGTGGTTTTGCCGGCCCCGTTCGGGCCGATCAGGCCGACCCGTTCCCCGGCGGCGACGTGGCACGTCACCGCGCGCAGGGCTTGGCGGCCGTCCGGGTAATCGAAACTTAAGTCGCGGACGTCGATCATCGGGCGACATCCCACGCGAGCAGCCCGCCGGCGACGGCCACCCCGCCGAGGACCAGCGCCACGTCGGCGGCCGTCACGCGGGCGGCCCCCAAGTGACGGAATTGGCCGTCAAAGCCCCGGCAGCGCATCGCCTGCCCGACGCGCTCGGCCCGCTCGTGTCCGCGTACCAAAAGTGACCCGACGGCCTGCCCGACCGTTTGCCGACCGTGCCGGTCCATCCGGCCGCGGAAGCCGCGCGCCCGCAACGCCGTGCGGGTGCGGCGCCACTCCTCGCGGAACAAGTGGGCATACCGCCACGCCAGCGTGAACAAGTGAACGAAGAGACTCGGCGCCCCCAACCGCCGGGCGGCCAGCGCGTGGGCGGCCAGCGGGGCGGCGGCCGCCAGCGCCGAGACGATCAACAGCAGGGAGAAGGTCTTCAACAGGAATACGCCGGCGAACACCAAGCCCCCCTCCGTGAGGGCGACCGGCCCCCACGCCCAAAATTCCTCGCCCCGGCGAACCGTCCACGGCAACAGGGCCGCCACCGGGATCAATGCGGCGACCGCCCCCCGCCAGCGCAAGCGCGATTGTTCCACGAGCGCGAACATGATCGCCAACCCCGCGGCCGCGACGACGGGGGGCCACTCGTGCAACAGCGACAGCGCGACGACGACCGGCCCGGCCGCGAGCAGCCGGCAGCGGGCCTCGCGGCGGGCGAGCCACGACGTTTGCGTGGGCGTTGTTTCAACGGTCGGCGACATGGAGATGGGATATGAACCACCCGGCGGAGTTCACCGCCGCGAGGCGGTCTTGTTGGAGTCCCGCTTTTAAGCGG
>JAYUGD010000460.1:0-5154 GCA_043767785.1 Zavarzinella sp.
CCCGTGGGCGCAAGCCTCCTGTCCGCTGGAAGCGCGCTCGTTCGCGGAGCGAACGGCGACGATAGACGCTCGTCCAACGTGACATCCAGCGGTGGCTACATACTTGCTGCGGTCAGTGGGCCGTGTTCGGCCGTTCGATGTCAAGCAGTTCGGTCACCTTGGCGGCGTCGAGGCGCTTGCTGAGGTGGCCGCTGCCTTGCTTGAGTTTGAGCGCCATCTCCTCGGGGTACAGCGGCACAAGGGCGTAGAAGTTGATGACGCGGTCGGGCAATCGCAGCTTTTGCAACTCCGCCGGGAACAGAAGCGGTTGATCGACCATCCACCCGGCGAGGCCGGTGTTGCCCGCCAATGATTGCGGCGGGTCGCCGTTCGGGACGGTGTGCCCGAGGCCGAGCCAGCCGCCCGCCATGTGCGGCAGACGGGCGATTTTCTTGAGCCAGCGCACGGGCCAGTAGTTTTCTTCGTCTTGGAACGCCTCCGCCGAGAACGGCCAGTCGGCGGGGAGGCACAGCAGCAACTCCGCGTACCGCAGTTCGGGGACCAGCCCCAAGTCCTCGGGATTCTCCAACGGCACGCGCATCGGCCGTTCGCTCATGCCGCAGGTGACGAGGGTGAGGAAGTCCCGGTCCGCCGTGGGCGGGACGATCAGCAAGTCGATCTGCACGCCTTCCCACGCCCGCTCTTGGAACACGTTGGCCACCGGGCCGACGTGTTTCGTAACGTGTTCGCCAATCGCGTTGACGACCGGATCTTCTTCCGGCAACTCCGTTTCAGCCATCCCCGTTCCCCTCATGGAAACGAACCATCTTACGTTTTCGCCCTCCGACGACTTCATTCTGGCAAGGTGTTTCGCCCGCATGAAAGTGAGGCAATACAATATGACTATCAAACAATAGTTATGAAGATACGGTAAAAAAAGGGCAGAGAGATTGAATCCGAAACCGTCGCCCACTCAGTCTCGAATCCGAAAATTCTCTCTGCCCATCAGTGAACCACAAGTTGGGCACCTGTGTAAGGAAGAATGCTAACGTAACGCGCCAAACGATGCAAGAATAAAGTGGAAATAATGGCCAGAAATCTTTGGAATCTCTGGAACTCTCGTCTAACGGCCGGTTTTCCGCCGTGCGTCCTGTTCCACAACTCTCGGCGAAGGAAGACCTTCCGTTGGGGGAGTGGGGAGTGATTCCACCGGCAGGGTGATTGTCCTGGGACTGCCGTACGGTTCCAAGAATCGCCATTCGGCCGGCAGGGGGAGGACGCGGCGGGCCGTTTTCCGCGGGGCGGGGAACGGATCCACCAACGGCACTTTCGGGGGATCGACCCGAGGGGGAATGGCCACGCCCATGGCGATGAGGGTCAACTCGCGTTCCAGCACCTCGATGGTGACGCAGTGGTTCGGGACGGCCGAGCGGTGGGTGTTTTCGATGGGCACCACTTCCCCGCAGGTCGGGGCGACGCCGAACAAATCGCCGTCCCCGTGAATTGTGACGACGTGGGCGGCCAAGCTCTCGTCGCACCCGCCGGGCAGGGCGTGCGGTTCCACGAACACCAGCAGATCGACAGAGACGCCGGCCATCCGGGCCTCGGCCGCGAGGTCGGCCGCCGCGGCCGCCCCGGTGTCGTAGCCGATGACCGCGAAGCGGGCCTGCGGGCAGGCGGCGGCGATCTCGCGGAGCTTCGCGGCGAAGTAGCTGAGGTGCGGCGACTGCCCGTAGTACGTCTTCACGAACCCGAGGTGCGTGAGGTGGTCCCGCATGCTGGCCGGGTTGCCGTGGTCGAACACGTCGAGCGTGCCGAACACGAACGTGTAGACGCAGTTCTTCTGATCCGGCGGGATCTCGTCCGCCGGCCGCCACAGGGGCCGCTCCAGTTGGGGCGGCAGCGTCCGGAAGGCGAAGCACCCGGTGCAGAGCGGCACGAGGCCGAGTAACGCGATCCAGCACCGACGGGGCATGGCCGGCCTCCCAAGGGCGAACAACCGTTAACACCCTTGTCTTCGGCAAGGCCGGTAAAACCGCTCGAATCCGATCCTGCGGAACCGGCGGCGGCGCGCCGAAGCGGGGGGGCGCGTTCGGGTTGGCGGGACCGGGAAGGACGGGGAAGCGACGGAAGTGAGGGGGCTTTCAGACGAACTCGTCGTCCCAGCGGAACCAGACGGTGCGGACGCACCACGCCCACAGGGCGAACACGGCGACCGTGTCCCAGGCGTAATGGTCGTTGACGGCGGCGGTCACGTCGGAGTAGTCTTCCGGCCGCCGCGGGAAGTGGAGCGTGAACTGGACGCCCTGCGGAACCAACAGGTTTTCGATCACGAAAGGCGCCGCCGCCAGCGCCAACCCCCACGAGGCGATCGGCCACGACGACCAGCGCAGGAACCGGCCCGGCTTGGCGAGCAGGACCAACACGCCGGCGGCGGCAATCAGCGAGTCGTAATACATGAAGCGATACGTGCAGAGCCACGCCGCCAAGAAGGCCAGCGCGGGGCCGGGGCCGTGCAGGTGCCTGGCCAAGCGGCGCCGCCACGCCACGAAGGCCGTCACGCCGGCGATGAATCCCCAGATCGCCCACCCGATGTAAGCGACCGCGGGCCGGTCATCCATGGCCTGTCCCCCGCCGTCGATGAACGTCAGCATGAACCGCCGCGGGATGCCGAACACGTCCCGGCTCAGGTGGATCCAGTTGGAATCCGTCAGGTAAATCGCGGACGCCACTTTCCCGACCGCCAGCCAGTTTTTCCAGCACTCCACGCCGACCACGGGCAACGTCGCGGCGATCAGACCCAACCCGGTGGCCCCCATCGCGGCGAGCATCCGCCATTGTCGAAGGAAGACGAGGGCGCCGAAGAAGCTCATCGCCCACACCGGCTTGAACGCGAGCAGCCCCCAGACGACGCCGGCCAACACCGGCCGGCCGCGGGTGCGCAGCGCCCACCCGGCGAGGATTAGCGTCACGGTCAGGGCGCAGTTCTGCCCGAGGTCCAACCCGGACCGCGCGCCCGAGAAGCCGATGAGCATGGCCGCGCCGACCGGCCACCAGATCGCCCCCCGCGAAATCACACGGGCCGCCCACCCGCCGGCGATCAACCAGAGCAGCATGGCCGCCTGCCACACGCGATACGCGACTTGCGGGCTGTCGATGGCGGCGACGGGCGCCATCACGAAGGCATGGATGGGCGGGTACAGCGGCCCGGAGACGACCTTGTCTTCCGTGGCGGGGAACCAGTCGACCAACTTCTCGGCGTCCGCCTTTTCTTGGCCCGGCGCCTCGTGCTCGCGCGGGAAGCGTTGCCGGGCGATTTCCAAGTGCCGCTCGCGGGTGTAGAGGTCAGGCCCGTGGCCTTCGACCAACACCCGGCCGAGCATGTACTGGCCGCCGAAGTCGATCTGCATGTGCCCGTAGTTGCCGTCGGGCCGGTTCCCGTCGTTGAAGTTGTCCCACGCCTGTTGGCCGCGCTGGTAGGCGAGGGCGGCGACGACCACCCACGCGAACGCCAGCCGCGTGCGGGTCCACCCGAGAGTCCCGTCGTCGTTGAAAAGTGCAATCATGTGGAGGGAGAATACGGCTTCTGCCGGGCCGAGGCGAATGTTCGCCGGCCCGTCGGCGTCCAGTCGGCGGGCGGCGTGTACCCGAGCGGGCTGAATTCGCCCGTCTCGGCCCAGTGGTCGGCAATGTCACACGTCAGGTTGAGCACCCGCTCCACGTCGAGTCGGCACGCTTCCAACTGTTCGGCTCCCGCCTTGCGCGGGACCATGATCGGTGGCCCGGACACGATGCGGATTCGGCCGAATGGCAGCGGCACGACGAATCGGTCCCAACTCCGCGCCCGCCACGCCCGCCGGTAGCCGACGCTCATGGGGACGACGGGCAGCCCCGTGACGGACGCCAAGTAGACGATGCCGGGTTGGCACGTGCGCCGCGGCCCGCGCGGGCCGTCCGGGCTGATGGCCAAGTGCCGCGTCCCCGTCCGAATCATGTTGATGAGCGCCTTCACCCCGCCCCGCGTGGTCGACCCGCGAATCACTTTCATCCCGAATTCTTCGGTGGCGGCGGCGATCACGTCGCCGTCGGCATGGGTGCTGATCAACGTGGACAGGTCGTGCCGGGCGCACATGTAGATGGCGGCAAGGATGTGTTCGTGCCAGAAGGCGTAGATGTACCGGGCGTCCCCGAGCAGGGCGGGCCGGTCGTCCGAGACGAAGTCCGTGAGCGGGCGGTAGCGGAGGCTGACGGTCTGCATCAACCCGTGCAGGCCGACGGCCAACGTGCGAGCCACGCCGGAAATGAATTTGGGGTTGCGGAGTTTCATGGATCCCGGGGCCGGTTACTGGCCCAGTTTTTGGCGACACTCGTCCAAAATGGCTTTCGTGGCCGTCGCCCCGATGCGGGTGACGCCCAAGGCCCGGACTTCCAAGACGCGCTCGTAAGTCCGCACGCCGCCGGCCGCCTTGACTTGCACGCGGGCGGGGGCGTGCTGCCGCATCAACGTCAGGTCGTGGTCCGTGGCCCCGCCGTCCCCGTAGCCGGTGGAGGTCTTGACCCAATCGACTTGGACGTCGCCGCAGATTTTGCAGAGTTCGATCTTGTGCTCATCTTGCAGGAAGCAGTTCTCGAAGATCACTTTCACCTTGGCCCCGCGACTGTGGGCGGCCGCCACGACGGCGGCGATGTCTGCGCGGACGTAGCCGTAGTCCTTGGAAAGAACCTTGCCGATGTTCACGACCATGTCGAGTTCGACGGCCCCGTCCGCCATCGCCGCCTCGGCCTCGGCCACTTTGATCTTGGTGAGGTTCCCGCCCTGCGGGAAGCCGATGACCGTGCCGACCAACACGCCGGACCCTTTCAGCCACGCGGCCGCTTTCGCCACCGCGTAGGGTTTGATGCACACGGACGCGGCCCCGACCTCCGCGGCCAATTGACAGCCTTTTTCCAAGTCGGCGTCGGTCAGAATGGGCTGGAGCAGGGAGTGGTCGAACATCTTCGCCAAGTCAGCCAGTTTGACATCAGCCATCGCGGTCAGCTCCTTCGCCGGAATGGGGTTCATTCTCGGGACGGCCGGACGGGTCGAACAGGCTTGCCCAGATTATTGTTCGGCCGGGAGAGATTTCGCGCCCGGGGCGAAGATTGTCGGATGCTTTGACCGTGCGCCGTCCGCGA
>JAYUGD010000461.1:0-1751 GCA_043767785.1 Zavarzinella sp.
ACCACCGCGAGCACGCTCAACGGACTCGCTCACCCACGGGTCTTTGCCTCGTTCATGACTCGGCGGCGAATATCTCACAAGCTCGGAGCGTGAGGAGTACAAGGGGCGACCACCGTTGGCATCATTCTTGACCGCGTGCCGTATAGCTCCAACGGAGCGTCCGGACGTAGCCAGGCCGGAAAAAACTGAGGGAAGGAAGAGCGGTCGGGAGAAATGACCCCGAGGGCGAAACGGCCGGCGCGGCGGAGCATCGTCTCTTTTCGCTCCGCGAAAAGATTGACTTCCCGCCCGAGCGGACAGTCTTCCGAGAGAGGACGCCGAACTTTTCGCGGAGCGAAAAGCGACAATGCTCACGCCCGGCCTCATGCGTTCCGAACGCTCTCACCGGCGGGCCGAGGTCGTCGGACGTAACGAGTAGGCAAACGCTCTCAGTACACGGTTGTTCGCCCAAACGTCATCGGATAGGATAAGGAGTCTCCCTTTTCCCTTTGGGCCGGCGACCATGAACACCCTCTTCAGCTTGATCCTCGCGGCGGCCCCGCTCGGCGCCCCGGCCGAGGCGCCGGCGGCCCCGGACGCGAAACTGCTGGAACTGGTCCGGCAGCTCGGGCACAAGTCGTACAAGGTGCGCGAGACCGCCGCCCGCGACCTGTTGAAGAACGGCTCCCAGGCGGTCGCCGCCCTGACCGCCGGCACGAAGGACGCCGACCCGGAAGTGGCCGAGCGGTGCCGGCAACTGATGCCGGTCGCCGCCGGCATCGAACGCAACCAGAAGCTGAATGAACTGTTGAAGGAGCCGGCCGGCCCGCTGCCGAAGGGCCTCGCCGGGCTGGAGCGGTTCGTCGCCGTCGCCGGGGACGACAAGACGACGCGGCAACTCTACGCGGAGATGCTGGGCGTCCACCACGCCATCATCGAGGGGCTGGAAAAAGACCCCGCGGCCGGGAGCCGGCTGATGCAGGAGTTTTCCGTCGAGGCCTACAACCGCTGGCAGCAGGCGACCCGCACGGGCCGGTACACCTACGACGCGCTGCTCGCCGACCGCGGGCAAGTGGCCCTGTTCCTGTTCGCCCGCTCGGACGCCCGCTTCGCGGACGAGCCGCAGAAGGCCAACCAGGCCGCCATGCTGGTCCACGCCACGAAGCTGCGGGCGTCGATCACGGGGGCCGAGGCGACCCCCGCCATGAAGAAGCTGTTCCTGAACTGGCTGGAGACCGAGAAGCAAGTCCACATCACCGCGCCGGCCTTCCAGATCGCCGCGGACGCGAAGATGAAGGAAATCCTCCCGGCGGTGTTGAAGGTCGTGAACGACAAGAACCAGCCGGGCTACAACCGCGGGCAGGTGATGCTGACCTTGGTGAAGTTGGGCGACAAGGAACACCTGAAAGACCTCACCCCGCTGATGGCCGACAAGACGGACATCGGGACGATCAACTTCGGCAACGGCCTGCCGCTGAACACCCAACTCCGGGACGTGGCCTTGGGCGTCAGCGTCCAGATCGCCGGCCAAAAGTTGGCGGACTACGGCTTCGACACCCGCTTCGGCGGCGCCATGCCGAACTCGTACTACTACTACGGCTTCCCGGACGACACCAAGCGCGCCGCCGCCCACGCCAAGTGGAAGGAGTGGGTGACGGCGCAGGGGAAGCCGGAGAAGAAGGCGGAGGCGCCGGAGAAGAAGTAATTCGCCGTCGGGGGCGAAGAACGTTCACGCCGGGGTCGGCCGTTTACCTCACCCCCCGGCCCCCTCT
>JAYUGD010000462.1:0-5149 GCA_043767785.1 Zavarzinella sp.
GTGTTCGGCTCGCCGTTGAGCGTCGGCGACAGTTCGTGGAACCGCCCCTTGATCGTCCCGCGACCGCGGTACAATTCCGCCACTCGCGCCGCCCGCGCCTCCGATTTCCGCAGATTGGTGAGCACGTGGATGTCGGTGTCGCCGTCCCGCGTCGGGACGTCCAACACCAGGGTGATCCGCCGGAACTGCCGTTTTTTCCCCTCCCACTCCCATTCCCACGTCTGCTCAAACACCGTTCCCGTGTCCGCCCGCCCGCGGAAACGCCGGTCGCCCGTCGGCGTTCCGACCAGCGAGCCGTGCGGCCGCACCACGAACCGGGCGCCGGCCGCCGCGGTCCGGAACAGGAACTTGAGCGTGCAAAAATTGCGGTCGGCGATCCACACGTCGCGGGCCGCGACGGTGTCGAGCACCTCGTCGAGCAGGGTGCGCTCGGAGTCGTGGGCGTCGGGGTTGAGGAAGACCCGGGTGACGAGGTCGGACTCGTAGACCGCCAACACCCGTCCGGGCAGGCCGGCGGCCCACGTGTGCCGCCGTTCCCGCACCCGCTTTTGGGTCTTCGAGAGCAAATTGCCGTCCAGGACGCGGACCCGGAACCCCGGCAGCCAAGCGGGCAGGCGAGCGCCGAGCGCCTTGATCACCGGGGCGACTTGGGCCGCCGAGTCGGCGACCAGAGCCGCCGACACGCCGAGTTCGAGATGTTGGAGTTTGTCGGAGACGGCCTGGTCGCTGACGGGGATGACGGGCTGGCGCTTGCGATCGGCGGCATGCACGCTGGCGTCGATCCGCAGGACGACGGCCATCATGATCTCGAACAGTTGCGAGAAGAGCAGGTTCTTCTGGTATTGCTCTTGGGCGACCGCGCGAAACAACTGGTCGAGGCGCTGGGGCCGGAACAAGCGTTCCAGCGTCAGCCGGGCCATGACGCAGATCGGCGTCTGCTTCACGAACGGATCAAACGGGGACGGCATCATGCCCGGCTCTCCAACGGCGAAGTCCTAACGATCCACTATGATTAACGTTAGGACGAACACATCACCTTGGAAGCCCTGCCCCTCCGGGGTGAAAGACAAGTTGTAGGAACTACTGTAATGGCGGTCACATCAACCGCTCATCCCGCCGCCCGGCGGTCATCTTCCCACTTGTTCAGCTTGTTGTACAGCGTCTTTAAACTGATGCCGAGTTCCTTGGCGGTCGTCGGCTTGTTGCCGGCGTTTCGCTCCAACGTGCGCAGGATGTGTTCCATTTCGATGTCGTGCAAGGTGCGGTTGCCCCCCGGAGCCGTCATCGGCAGGATGGTCGGGGCGGCGTATTGGGCCGGTTGAAGGGTGGCCGGGGCGGGGGAGGCCCCCGGGCGCAGGGCCACCTTGGTCCGTACGATTTGCGGCAGGTGGGCCGGGGTGATCGTCCCGCCGGCGGCGACGATGTAGGCGTACTCCATCGCGTTCGCCAATTCGCGGACGTTGCCGGGCCAGTGGTATTCGAACATCGCTTGAAATGCTTCGGGCGTAATCAGGCCGTCCACTTGCTCAATGCCGCGTTTCGCGGAACGGGCGAGCAGGTGCAGGGCGAGCGTCGGCAAGTCTTGCAGGCGCTCACGCAGCGGCGGCAGTTGGATCTCGAACGTGTTGAGCCGGTAGAGCAGGTCTTCCCGGAATTCGTCCTCGGCGATCATCTTCCGCAGTTCGCGGTTGGTCGCGCAGATCACGCGGACTTCGGTGCGGATCGGCTCAGTGTCGCCGACGCGGTAGAGTTCGCCGGACTCCAGGAAGCGCAGCAGCTTCACTTGGATGTTCTTGTCCAACTCACCCAGTTCGTCGAGGAACAGGGTGCCGCCGTTGGCGACTTCGAAGAAGCCCTTGTGGTCGCGGTCGGCGCCGGTGAACGAGCCGCGGCGGTGACCGAACAGTTGGCTCTCGGCGAGCGTCGGGGACAGCGCCCCGCAGTTCACGGGGACGAACGGCATGTCGGCCCGCTTGCTCATCTGGTAGATCGTGCGGGCGACCACGTCCTTGCCCGTGCCCGTCTCCCCTTGGATCAGCACGGTGGCGTCGGTCGGGGCCGTCATGGCGATCAGGCCGTGAACGCCCTTCATCGCCGCGCTGTCGCCCATCAGGCGATTCGGCCCCTCGGCGGCCTGCACGCGCGTCTGCAAGGCGATGTTCTTGTTCTTGAGCTTGCGCTTCTCGGCGACCTTAATCAGGATGCCTTCGATCTCGACCAACTTGCACGGCTTTTCGATGTAGTCGAAGGCCCCGAGGCGCATGGCCTCGACGGCGGTCTCCTTGCTGGAGTACCCAGTCATCATCACGGCTTCGGTGTCCGGGGAGAGCTGCTTGAGCCGCTCCAGCACCTGAATGCCCGTCATGTCGGGCATCTTCAGGTCGAGGATGGCGGCGTCGAACGTGCCCTTCTCCATGGCCTTGAGGGCCGAGCGGCCGTCGGGGCACACAGTGACCTCGTGCCCGAGCCGCGGCAGTTCGGCCCGCATGAGTTCTTGCAGCGAGACCTCGTCGTCCACGAAAAGGACGCGAAGCGAATTAGGCGGCGTGGCCAAGACCTTCCTCCGTGATGTGCCCGTGCGTGCGCGGCTTGCCGAACGGCAGGACGTTCGGCGACGGCGGCGCTTGCGCGCCGGCCGGGTTGATCGGGAAGCGGACCGTGAAGGTCGTCCCCTGGCCCGGCCCCGCGCTCGCGGCGTTGATTTCCCCGTCGTGCTGGGCGACGATGTGGTGGCTGATGAACAGCCCCAGCCCCGTGCCCTTGCCCGTCCGGCTGCGCGTGTAGAACGGCTCGAAGATGTTGTTCAGCGTCTCCGACGACATCCCGCACCCGGTGTCCGTGAACATCAGTTCCGCGTCCGCCCCGACTCCCTTGAGTGTGATCGTGAGGACGCCCCCGTCTTCCATGCTTTCCAGCGCGTTCACCACCAAGTTGAGGACGACGGACTTAATGTCCTCCCCGCACACCCCGGCGACGATGGCGCTGTACGGCTGGAAGACAATGCGCTTCCCCCGACAACTTTGCAAGTGCTGGGCGATGGCGAGGACGCTCTGCACCAACTCCGACAAGTCCGTCGGCTCGCGGCGGCGCTCGCCGACCCGGCTGAACTCCAGCAGGCGGCCGGTGATGCCCTTGCACCGGAAGGCCTCCGTCTGGATCATCTTCAAGTACTTGGAGATGACTTCCGTTTCCTGCGGGTTGCGGGCGAGGTAGTCCCGCAGGCGACTTTCCAAGGCCTCGCTGCAAAACGCGATGCTGGCCAGCGGGTTGTTGATCTCGTGGGCCACCCCGGCGGCCAGGAAGCCGACGCTGACCATCCGCTCCGAAAGCACTAATTGCTTGCTGCGCTCGTCCACCTGCGATTCGAGGTCGCGGTACACGCCGTGCAGGCGGGTCATCATGCCGTTAAACGCATCAGCGAGGTCTTCCAGTTCGTCCCCGGAGTCCACGACGATCGGCTCGCTGAAGTTCCCCTCGGTCACGCGCTTCACGCCGGCTTGCAAGTCACGGATGGGCCGGAAGACCCACCCGGAAATCAGGCTGACCAGCGAGACGATCAGCAGGCCCGCGACCGCGGCCGCGATGCTCACGATGGTCACCGACCGGCCGTAATCGCGCCGCGCTTGGGCGATGCGGTCGTGCATGTCCTTGGCGACTTCGTTCCGCAAGTCGTCGATGGCTTTGAGCAGGGCGGAGTGCCGTTTCGCCACGAGTTCGTCGGCGGCCAGCGGCTTGCTGACGGAGACTGACTGCGGGCCGGCGAACTGGTCGATGGCCGCTTCCAAGTCCGCGAAGGTGTGCTCGATCAGGCCGACCAGTTGCGTGTCTTGGTACGGGTCCGGGTCGCGGCCGCGGCGCACAGTGTCTTCAAAAACAGTCTTATACTGGCCGAACAGTTGGCGGGAGCGTTCGAGTTGCTGCTTGGCCCGGCGCACTTCGTCTGTGCTGGCGTACGCGTTCGTTTGCGGGGCGGACGCACTCGCCGGCTGGGCCACGATGGCGGCCGCGACGGGCTTGAGTTCGTCCAGTTGAAGGAGTTCGGTGAGCTTGCTGTCCGTGGTCTTCATCGTCCCCATGTAGGAGGACAGGCCGAAGGCCGAGCCTGCGATCAGGGCGGCTACGCACCCGACCACCAGACCGAGGCCGAGCAACAGCTTGCTGCGGAGTCGCCAGCGACGTGCCACCGCGAACCTCCCTGTCCGGGGTTGAGCCATGAATGTGGGCCGATTCACCGTCCGTGGTGAATGAATCCCCTTGTCGTCGGAGGAGAGAGTACCAGAAGATTCTTTACAATTACAGAGCAGTTTTTACATCACCGTGTCATTCTTACCAAATGGCGAAGGCTGGAGTTTTAGGGGGTGAAATAAGGGCCGCCCCGGCCCGGCGCTGAATTTGTTTAGCCGCGACGCGACGCTTCGGAGTGGAGCGCGGTCTGTCCGCCACTCATCACTCCCGGCCCCGGCAATTATAGCCCGCTGCGCAAGCAAGGGTTGGCGACAGGCCACCACGGAAGTTGTCACGAACGGGAAATCTCCACCCCTTGCTTGCGCCACGGGCTATGACTGCCGGGACCGGGAGCGATCCGGGGTGGCCGGCCCACGCTCCGCTCCGAACCGTCGCGGCGAAACGGGATTGCTTCCGCGTTGCTTCCGATTAATCAAAAATCTTGGTCCGGCAACACCATCGGCCGCGGCCGGGTGATCCCGCAACTCTCGCCCAGCAAGTGGTCTGTGAATTTCGGGGGGACGTTGAAGTTTTGCGCGTTTTTCGTTGGATCGAAGGCGCCGGTGACTGTCTTGAACGGCTCGTCGTCCGGCCCGTTGCGGAAGGTGACGGTGTAAGTGGTGATCGGGCCGGCGAAGCGGTAGGCGACGTGGATCATCGTCTTGATCTCCTTGTCGTCCGGCTTGGCGAAGATCACGAACTCGTCGCCGATGGTGCTGCCCCACTTGTCGGCGAGTTCCGTGGCCGTGGCGTCTTCGCGCGACTTCGCTTGCGGGTCGTTCCCTTCCTCCTCCACGGCCAACGAGATCACCGGCTGCGGCTTCTTCACGAGTGACATCACGAGCGTCCGCATGGCCTCGGCGAATTCCGGGTTATTGCCTTGGATCATCTGCGCGGTCGCTTGGCGGTACGCCGTGTCCAGTTT
>JAYUGD010000463.1:0-13648 GCA_043767785.1 Zavarzinella sp.
CTCCCGAGTCGGCAGCTTCCAGTTCCCTTCGAGGTGCATCGTCGCAATCTGCCACCGACTCGCCAAGATGCGCAGCTCCGCCAAACGCAACAGCCATTCGACCGGCTTGGGGATCGGCCCGTAGCGATCGCGCATCTCGCGTTTGAAATCGTCGAGCCGATCTTCACGCCGAATGCGCGACAGCCTGCGGTACACTTCGATCTTCTGCTTCTGCCCCGTGACGTAGTCGCGCGGCAGGTACGCGGGCCACGGCAGATCGACGTTCACTTCCAACGGCGTCCGCAGCGGCATGTGCTTCATTTGCCGGACGGCGTTTTCCAAGAGCGAGCAGTACAACTCGTAGCCGACGCTGGCGATGTGGCCGCTCTGCTCCATGCCGAGGATGTTGCCGGCCCCGCGGATTTCCAAGTCGCGCATGGCGATCTTGAACCCGGCCCCGAGTTCGTTGAACTCCTCGATGGCCTTCAACCGCAGGGCGGCCGTCCCGCTCACGCCGCGCTCGGCGTCCAAGAGCAAGTAGGCGTAGGCCCGGTTCTTCATCCGGCCGACGCGGCCGCGGAGTTGGTGCAACTCGGCGAGGCCGTAGTGGTCGGCCTCGTTGATGAAGATGGTGTTGGCGTTCGGGATGTCCAGCCCGCTCTCGATGATCGTCGTCGCCACCAGGATGTGGGCGTCCTTGCGCACGAACTTGACCATCGCCTCTTCGAGTTCGCCTTCCTTCATCTGCCCGTGGCCGATCACGATGTCCGCCTCCGGCACGATAGTCTTGATCTTCAACGCGATGGCGTGGATGTCGGCCACGCGGTTGTGGACGAAGTACACTTGGCCGTCGCGGCTCAACTCGCGCAGGATGGCGGCCCGGATCAGCTTGTCGTCCCAGCGGACGATGCGCGTCTCCACCGGCAGGCGCTCGGGGGGGGGTGTTTCGAGGTTGCTGATCTCGCGGATGCCCAGCAGGGACAGGTGCAGCGTGCGCGGGATGGGCGTGGCGGTCATCGTCAGCACGTCCACCATCGCCCGCAGTTGCTTGAGCCGTTCCTTGTGGTGGACGCCGAAGCGCTGCTCCTCGTCGATGATGACGAGGCCCAAGTCCTTGAACACCACGTCCGCCGACACGAGGCGGTGCGTGCCGATCACCACGTCCACCTTGCCGGCCTTCAGCCCCTTCAGCACCGCCGTCTGTTCTTTCGCGGTGCGGAACCGGCTCAGGGCCTCGACGGTGAACGGGTACTCCGCGAGGCGAGCCTTGAATGTGCGGTAGTGCTGCTCGGCCAGTACCGTCGTCGGCACCAGCACGGCCACCTGCTTGCCGCTGTCGATGGCCTTGAACACGCCGCGGATGGCCACCTCCGTCTTGCCGTACCCCACGTCCCCGCATAGCAGCCGGTCCATCGGCCGGGGCCGCTGCATGTCCTGCTTGATCTCCTCGATGGCCGTCAGTTGGTCCGGCGTCTCCTGGTACGGGAACGCGCCTTCAAATTCCTTCTGCCACTCCGTATCGGCTTGGTACGCGAACCCGGCCTGCGCTTCGCGCACCGCCTGCAATTGCACCATGTCGGCCGCCATGTCGGCGACCGCCTCTTCCACCTTGCTGACCTTCTTGGCCCACGCCGTCCCGCCGAACTTGGACAGCTCCGGGTCGGCCTTCGACCCGCCGACGTACTTCTGCACGAGGTCGATCTTCGACACCGGCACGTAAACTTTCGTCCCCTCGCGGAACTCCAGGATCAGGCACTCTTCGGTGGTGACGGGGCCGGTCGAGCGCGTGTTCTCGTCCCCGCGCCGCTGGATCATCTGCATGCCGCGGAAGCGGGCGATGCCGTGGACGACGTGGACGACCAAGTCGCCGTCCCGCAACTCCAAGAAGCTGTCGATGGCCCGCGACTCGATGCGCCGCCGCGGCAAGCCGTCCCCCGCCGCCTTCTGCCCGGCGGCCGTCTGCTCGCGGTGGAACAGCTCGTGGCTGCCGATGACCACGACGCCGTGTTCCACCAGCCGGAACCCGGCCCGGATCGACCCGGTGACGAGCCGAAGCCGATCGCTCTGGGCCAGCGTGCCGGCCTTCAGCACGTCCGTGAGCCGATGAATCTCGGCCTCGTTGTGGCAGGCGATCAGCACGCGGTCCAGCCGGGCGACGGCGTCCAGCTCCTCGCGCACGCGCGTGACGTTCCCGCTGAACCGCTCGACCGATTCGACGCGCAGGTGGGCGACCGCCTCCAACCCCGGCCGCGGCATCGCCGAGAGCATGACACTCGGGAACTGCACGAGCATCTTCATCACGCCATCGACGGTGAACAGCCCCTTCACCTCATCGACGGCTTCGAGGAAGAATTTCCCCGACTCCTTCAAGTCGGCGAATTCGACGAAGACAACCCATGAGTTCTTGGGAAGGTGTTCCGTGAGGTGCCCGCGGTCCGCCCCGGCGCCGTCCTTCTTCTCCGACCCCAAGACGGAGACTTCCGGCAATTCGCCCAGGCTGCGCTGCGTGCCCGACGAGAACGGCCGAATGGAATCGACCTCGTCCCCGAAAAACTCCAACCGCACCGGGTCTTCCGCGTCCGTGGAGAACAAATCAAGAATGCCGCCACGCCGCGAGAACTCCCCCGGCGTCTCGACCGCGTCCACCCGCTTATACCCGTTGGCGACCAGCCAGCGCCCGAACTCGTCGAGGTCGAGCGTCTCGCCCTTCTTCACCCGCCGGCCGCGGGACAGCAGCGCGCTCTTCTCCGGCACCGGCTGCATCAGCCCGGCGAACGTGGTCAGCAATACGGGGGGAGGAGAAGTCGAAAGTTGCTGCACCAGCCGAAGCCGCTTGCGCGGCGTGTCGTCGAAGGCCGACTTGTCCGCCGGCCACGACTCGAACGCCGGGAAGACGACCGGCCGCTTGTTGCAAAAACTGGCGAGGTCATTCGCCCACGGGTCCACGTCCCCCGCGTGGGCGATCACCACCAACACCGTGCCCGGCGCCTCGGCCGCCAGCGTGGCGACCGCCAGCGCCGCCGACGACCCCCATGTGCCGTCAACGGTCCCGGCCCCGCCGGCGCGCAGCGCCGCCGCCACGGCATCGATACCCTCGGCCGTGCGCAACACCCGAGCCAGGTCGGGCAGGGTTGTCGGCGCCGCATCCATCGGGGTTAGTTTAGGGCGCGCTCCCGAGCGCAGCGAGGAAGGCGAGCCAAGAGAAGTCGGCCGCCGTTGTTTCGACGGGCATCCGTGGCGTAGACTGAGGACATCGAAATCGAACCGCGAGTCGTCCCCCATGCCCCTTCCCATCGAACTTGAACAAGAAGACGACGGCCGGTGGTTGGCCGACGTGCCCGCCTTGCCCGGCGTAATAGCCTACGGGGCGACGAAGGAAGAAGCCGCCGACGCGGTCCAAGCCTTGGGCCTGCGCGTGCTGGCTGACCGGGTCGAATACGGGGAGGCCGGGCCGGTCACAGGGGCCGAAAACTCATCGTGTAGACTCCGAGAGACTTGTAAGAGGCTATCCGGAAAGTCCAAAAACCTCGGTGTATTGAGGGGTCGCCACGCTGAAACGCTGGTGTTTTCGACCTTTCCGGATAGCCTCTAAGCGATGAGCCGATACGCAACTGATTCACAGACGCAGGATCATATTGGTCTGTCTACGTCCCAACCTGCCCGTGTTCCTGGCGACGGTGGCTTTGTGTTATCGTGCGACAATCAGCAGGGCTTGGCGCGCATTTCATCCCACCATCAACTGTTTTCTCATGATGATGCAATTCGATATGCACGTCGGCTACCGACTAGAAAGCGGGGACTTTCTCATCGTGCCGCTCCATCGGCATCCCGTAGCTGCCTGTTCCGAAACTGTCCCTGGGCTGATATGAGTCTTTTTCAACTTGCATTTTTATGCCAATGGAACTCACATATTTGGCATTCCACTGGTTCGGCCCGTTACGAATTACTCGACGCCGAAACATGGCCGACCTCACGAAGTCTTCTGCGTTGAAAGACACGGTGTTCTTCTCGGCGACCAGAGCAAATCCCTTCGACCCGTAGTGGACAAGCGAAGACGTGTCGTCGGGCATGACGACGGAAAACTCGTCAGACCTTCTGCTTCCTTGCGCGTAAAAGCTCGCGATATCGGTCAAGATATGGGGGACGCAAATTAAGCGATTGTCGGTCAGTACAAAACCGCGGTCGCCCAAGATCACCAAGTCGTACGCTTCGCCAACGTCTGCGTCAGGTATCAAGGCTGACGGCTTCTCATCTCCCATTACGTCCGGCAAAAACAACATCTTGCCGCATGAACTCAGGGCAATGATCGCCCGCGGCATGGTGGGAAGGTTAGCTTTGCACACGTCCACTATGTCGGTATTTTCAAAGAAGTGAGTCGCCGTCTTCCCGCCGCCGTGCTTCATTGAGAATTCAAAGGCTGCGACACCGTGTGACCGGGTTGCTGCCACCACCAAGTCGGTGCCGTCTGGCATCGCGCAAACGTGGGCAATCTTGTAGAATGGCCTGTACCGATCCTTTAGGTTCAAATACGCTACGCCAATGTGTGTCTCGCCAGGCTGAAATGCGACGACCCCTTCAACATTGGCCGACACCATAAAGGCATTCTGATTCTTCAGCGCAATCACGTTGTGGCCGCCGAAGTTAAACTGCTTCCAGTTGCGGATACGCTTCATTGTCCCATCAACTGCCTCCGACTGAGTCTCCCGATCAGCGACCCAGATGTTCGACCGCGAAGAAACGACGACATGGGTGTTCGAAAAAGCCGCGCTGTTAACAGGCTCCGTCAGCACATCGTGAATTAGGCGATCCCGCCACCCCTTCTTAGTCTTGCCAGGCGTGACCATGAATGAGCCGGAATCCGTGCCGTATGCGGGCGTATTCTGCCAAGGGCAGAGGCCAATCCATGTAATTACGTTGCTTTTGAGCCGGTGTTCGTTCGCTAGGAAAAAATGGTTAGACATCATCTCCCCTTCGAGAGCCGGCGGAACTGTTTTTTGTTGACGAGTCCGGTGTTCTTCATGACGATCAACGCTTTCAATGGACAGACGCCCTTGATGTTGTCGTTGCGGACGACCAATGGCCAGAGCGGGTGGCCGTGCCAAGGCTGCTCCACATGCTCTTTCCAAAACCGGGCCATTTGTTGACCACACGTCCCCAATGCCTTCAATTTTCCTTCGACAATCCTCACGCCGAACAGGTCGCCGGCGTCATCAACGGACTGATATCGGTCGGCCTCGTCGAAGATGCCAAACTCTTGCGCGTCAGTCAAGTCCTGACGCGGTAGCCATTGAGACTCTCGAGTGTTGGCGTAGTCATGGTGCTTTCGATGAAAAAAGTAGCACAACTTGTTGTTAGAGGTCGGATCTGGGTAGACCCGATCCGGGACAGTGCCGTTCAGGTGGTGGCACATGGCCATCTCTCTCGCGGTAACTTCGTTCATTTGGTATAAGCGGTCGACACAAGAAAGGAAGCCGGGCGTCAGTTCACCCCTCGCATGGCGGTCAAGGCCCCATGACGACTACTTCGGTCTGGCAGCTGGATGTCTGCTAGATTCCGATCAACGCCACCGAGCGGGGCGGCCAATGGGGTCCAACCAATCTCGTAAGGGAGAAGGCTTAAAGGCAGCAAACCGAGTCTTCGAGGTTCGCTCCACGGGTGACGCCTCTCGCCCAAGGGGTCGGGCTTCGAAGACTCGCCCTCCCGCGGTTTGCCCGCCGGGAGATCCTCCAGTCGCTAACGCTTCTGGCTCGCCTCCCTCGCTGCGCTCGGGAGCGAACACCGCTCAGCCGGCCTTTGAGCGGTGTCAGCCATTTGCCACCACATCCGGATAGTTCACGCGCCAAGCCACCGCAATCTCAAACCTCTCGGATTGCCAAGAATTGGGTAAATCGGTCGCGCGCAATGGCAGAGTGGCTGGCAGACCTTCACAATTGGGGCACCCGTCACGCCGCTTTTGCCACCGCGTTCAGCAAATCGCCCGGCTGGCGGTCTTTGATGAGCTTGGGGGCGGCGGTCCAGAACCAGTCGTGGCCGGCGTTGCCAGTCAGCGTGGAGCCGACGATGCCGCGACCGCCGCGCGGGCCGATGCTGGCCGCGGCACCCAAGATGACGGTTTTGTTTGCCGTCAGGGCGGCGGCCCGCTGTTCCGGGGGCTTGGCGGTGTCTTGCCACGCGGCGACGAGGCGGTCGAGATCGCCGAAGTCCTTTTCAAAACTGAGCGCCCCGGCGATCAGCAAGTCGTCGCTGATCCCGCCCGTCAGCGTGTTCGGGCCGCGGCCGCCGACGAGGACGCTGGCCCCGGCCCCGGCGCGCAGGACGTTGTTGTAGCCGTGCGTGAGGAGAAGGCCGCCGAGCGGGTCGCCGGTCAGGTGGTCGCCGCCGACAGCGCTGCCGATGACGTTCGTGACGCCAATGATCCCCTTGGCGACGCGGCTGCCCGTGTCGGTTTGCAAGTTCACCGACACGGCGCTGAGGACTTGGGAGTAGTCGAGGTAATCGCCGGGCGAGCCGTTGACCGTGCCGTCCACGCGGCCGAGGTTGGCGAAGCGGAACACGTCCCGGCCGGCGCCACCTTGGAGGTTCTGCACTTGCGAGAAGCGGATTTGGCCGTCGGCCACGGTTCCGGAGTTTACCCCGGTGACGTTCCACACCACATTGCCGCCGGTCGTGCCCAGTGTGTTGCTCCCGCCGCCGCCGGCCACAATCACGGGCACGCCGAGGGCGGGGTCGATCTGGAATTGCTCGTTGTCCCCGGCGCCGCGCAGCGTAAGGCCGGTCAGGGAACTCGCTTTGCCGCGGTAGTATTCGCCGTTGAGCTTCGGGTTGGCCGACCCGCGGACGGTCACGACCACGTCGGCCCCGGCGCGGGTGACGGCCACCGTCAGCGTCTCGGTCTTCCCGTCCCGTCCGGCGAGTTGGTAGCCCATGTCGAGGACGACGTGCTTGGGCGATGCCGTGGCGGCGGCCACGAAGTCGCGGAACGCGGACACGCGCGTGGCGACGCCGAACTCGCCGAAGCCGCGATCGATGGACGTGTTGATGTCGGCCGGGGTGACGCCGCCGTCGGAGTAGGAGACGATGCCGGCGATCTTGTCCCCGATAAACAATGGGCCGCCGGAATCCCCCTGAGCCGGGTTGGCTTCGCGGGCGCCGAGGCCGCGGTTGCTCTTGCCGAAGATACTACCGAAGGCGTCGTGCGTCGCCGTGCCGTCGTCGAAGTCCCACGCCAACGCCTTGCCGGCGGGCGGGGCCACCGAGTCGAACGGGTGTTGGGCGAGAAGAGAGGCGTCGGCGTCGAAGGTGTTGTGGCCGACGCGCTTGACGCCGCTCGTCCCGGAATTGCCGCCGGAGTACCCGGTGCCGGTGCGGCCGTAGCCGACGGCGGTGAACTCCTTGCCGAGTTCGTCCGTCCCCGCGTAGAGGCCGTGCCGCTCGGCGCCGAACGGGGCGACCATCACGCGGTCAGCCCGCGGCGTCACCGGGTCCGGCAGCGGCAGCAGGGCGATGTCGTTCCCGTCCGCCGGGTTGCCGTCGTAGGCCGGGTTCAATTTGTAAAGGCTTTTCGGCACCCTGACAGTGATGTCGCGGTCGGCGGCGCCGTCGTTGAGTTGAAACGTGACGGCGGCGTACTCGGAGGCAATTTTCCCGTCGGCGTCCGTCAGCGGGTGGGCCGCCGTGACGACGTACAGCCCAGAGTCGAGCAGCGTCCCGGTGGCGAGGCTCGACCCGCCGTCGGCGTCGACGGCCCGCAGCATGGCGACGCCGTCGTACCCGCCGCCCGGTTTCACGAGCGGCGCGTCGGCCAACGCCCCGACGACGGGCGTGAGCCGGGACTCCAACGGGTGGAGCCGCAAGCGGACCGGGCGTCGCCGAACCATGCTCATGAACCGTCCTGGTCCGTTGCCGCGCTTCGCGCGCCGGGGCCACCTTGCCCACCTTCGCGCGGAAACGCCCGGGGCGCCGTCCTTTAGCATGTTTATCGGCTGATCGCCACGCGAATGCGGAGTGCGACGCGTGAAATTCGGAACGGATCGGCGGCAAGGCGCGACCGACGTCAGGTCGAAGTCGGCGCGACCGACGTCAGGTCGAAGTCGGCCGTCCCGTCACCGTCCTTGACATCGGCCGTCAGCGGGGACGTCTCGTCGAGCGTGTAGTTCGCCGGGACGCCGTTCCCCTCGACCGTCACTTTCCGGGCGCCGACCGGCGCCCGGTCGATGGCATACTTGCCGTCCCTGATCACGCACCCGACGAAGCAGAGACGACTGGTCGCCGGTCGCCCTCGGGGCCTCAGTCATCGGCGTGCCTTTACTCGCCCATGACCCGGAACTCCAGAACCGCCGACTCGACACCCTTGACCCGCCACTGGACCTTGTACAGCCCCGGCTTGGTGAAGTGTTTGCCCACGCCGACTGCGGCGTGGCACGGCTTACCCGGCACGAGGCTCGCCCAGATCGGCCCCTCGCGAAACTCGGCCCCGAACCCCGCGAGCGGCTTGCCGTTGACGACCAACTCGACGTCCCCCCGCTCGAACGGCACCGCGTCGGCCCCGTCGTTCACCAGGGCGAACCCGATCATCAGCCCTTTCGCTTCCGCGACGGTGAAGAGCGCGTTCGGGCTGGAGACCGAGACGCCGGCCCAGAGTTTCGGGGACAACGGCTTCGCATCGGCCCCCGTATCCGCGAGGGTGATCGGCTTCTTCTCCGGGACGGTCGCATCGAGGAGGGTGATCGGCTTCTTCTCCGCTGCGGGTTGATACTTCGGCTGGTCGAGGAGCCGCACGCGGACGACCCGGTTGGATTGGGCGTCGGCCGGGGCCGGGGCCGGGACGACCTCCGGGTGGTACTGCACCTCGACCAGCACCTGCCGCTCGGCCGCGCTGACGAGGGCCGCCTGGAGGAGCGGGTCGGTCGCGTAGACCGGCGTCTGCTCCCCCGCGCCGAGTTTCCCGACGCTCACCGTCGCCGAGCAGACGGCCGGCCGCCCCGGGAACGCCATCGCATCGACGTCGCTGACGTAGCCCTGGACCCCGGCGGTCACCGGCTTCCCCTCGGGGTCGGTGACCCGCCGCCGGTCGTTCGGGCCCGGCGCGGGGTCCACGAACTCCGTCACCTTGATGTCGTAGCCAGTCCTCGTCCGGGCGCCGTGTTCGACCACCACCCGCAGGGTGAGCCTGTCCAGCTTAGCGCGGTCGGCGGCGAGCCCGACGACGACCCGCCCCGGCTTCGACCGGTCCTCCTTGAGCGTCGAGGAGGTGAGCAGCTTCCCGTCCTCGCGGAGTTCGAGGTCCACGCGGCTGTAGTTCTTCAGCTCGCCCTTGGTTTCGAACTCGAGTTCGACCCGGACGACGTCGGGGCCGGCCGCACTCGACCGGACTTCGAGCCCGAGCGCCTTGGCCCGGTCCTTGGTGACGGGTTCGATGGACATCATGGCGAAGCCCACGCCGGGAGTGGCCGCGACGAGAATTACCAGGGCTGTGAAGCTAAAAAGCGCTTTCATCGTTCGTGACCTCTTATGGTGGAGCGTTCTGTCGCCCGTGAAACTCGGGCGCCCGGCGCCGGCTCAGCGGGGATTCTCCGGCTGGCCGATCCCCAGCCGGTCCCGCAGCAGCAGGAGGATGCGCGGGTCCCACTTGCCGAACGAGACGTAGGCGTCCCCCACGCGGGCGATCGGGGAGGCGGCCGACACCGCCGTCGGGATGATAAACTCGGACACCTCGTAGGTCTTGTCGCCGCCCGTGATCTGGACCGCCAGGCCATACGGCCGGGGGAACCGGACCATGATGTGGTCGACCTTGAGGGTGGCCTCCCACTCGTCCTTGCCGACCTTGAACTCGATTTGGCCGGTCCCGAAGGTGGCGATGGCCACCCCCTGGAAGACGGTGCCCTGCGCCCCATTATAGATGATCGACGTGCCGTTGTTTCGCACCGTGACGGTCGCCATGTTCGTTATCGATTTCTTGAGCGCCAGCACAAGCGTCGGCTTGTCGCCGTCGGCGGACTCGAACTTCGTCGGCCGCGTGGAATCCTTGTCGAGGCCGAGCGCGATGGTGAGGGCGCCGTCCTCGAACTTGTAGATGCCCCGGCCTACTTTCCCCTTCCCGGCGTCCTTGGGGAAGGCGGCGTCGATCTCGGCCGGCTTCTTGTCGGGGCGGACGGTGACCGTCCACTTCATCGTCTTGTCACCTTCGTAGATCATCTCCCACTGGTCGCCGTCGAACACCACCGGGTGTTTCTTGAGCGCACCCACGTCGCCGGGCTTGCCCCGCTCATTCGCCTCGGCGATTTGCCACGTCCCCTGGAACGGCTCCAGCGCCTTCTTCGCGGCGTCCGCCGCCGGGGCCCCGTCTTTCGCCGGCTTGGGGTCGGCGGCCGGCGGGACGGGCTCGATTTCGAGTTCCAGTGTCCCGGTGGCGAGTTTGCTCAGCGCCGGGTCCATCTTCATACTCGATGCTGAAGAGTTGCCGATCACCCGCTCGTATTGCAGGCTGACCTTGCCGGTTCCCACGAAGAGGGGCGACTCCTCGGTCGCGCGCTTACCCCCGCCGCCCGGCGGCATGAGTTCGTACCGCCGGCCGGCCGCCCCCTGGATTCTCGACTCGAGTTCGATCTCCTTCCCCGGAGCCAAGCTCACCTCCACTGTAACATGGTGTTGGGTGAGGACTGTGAGTCCTCCTTGCAGGACCGTTTTACCGTCGGCACCCGTCACGGTGGGCGGCTTCTCGTCCAAGAACTGTTTGACGTACTCGAACTTGACCGTCTCCTTGCCGACGTTGCGGACCCGGACGACGAGCGTGACTGCCTCGCCGTGGCGGTACGCCCGCTTTTCGCCGGGCGGGAAGCCCAAGCCCGCTTGCAGGCCGCCGGCCTCCTTGCCCCAGGCGGTGAACGCCTCCTGCTCCTGCTTCGCTAACGGTTGCACAGGCTTCTCCGCCGGGGGCTTCTCGCCGGCCTGCCCCTCCGCGGTGCGGCACGCCACGATGGTCGTCCCGATGGCCACGAAGCCGATAGTCAGCGCGACGGCGATCGCCGATTTGAGTTTCGTCAACAGCATGGCTTTCATCACTCCCTCTGTCAGTGCGGAGACTTGAGCCGAGATCGCCCCCGCGGTCGCGGCCTTGCCCGCCGCGACCAGGGTTGCGGCTTTGATCGTGGAGACGACAACGGCGCTCGGCACACCCGCCGAAGCGGCCTGCTGCGACAGCAGCGCCGCCATCGCCCCGCCCGACAGGGCGACGCCGCGGTGCGTCAGCCGCTTCGCCAGCATTTCCCTCGCCCGTGCCAGCCGGCTCGCCACGGTCCCTTCGGGGCAGTTGAGCTGTCGGGCCGCCTCCTTGCGACTTTTCCCTTCCAAGTCGCACAAGACGATCAAAACCCGGAACCGCTCCGGGAGTCGGCTCAGCTCGTGGTCCAAGAGCGACAGGAGTTCGGTGTCGCGGGCGGCGGCGGCGGCGAGGTCCGGCATTTCCGTCGTCTGCATTTCACGCGCGCCCCGTTTCGCCGCGACCGCCCGCAGACGCACCGCGGACTGGCGGGCCACCCCGTAGAGCCAGTTCGCGACCATTTCCCTCGGGATGATTGTCGCCGCCTTGCGGACGAGGACGATGAACGTGGCCTGAAACGCATCTTCGGCATCGTGGTGATGGCGCAGAATGCGGCGACACACGCCCCAGACCATCGGGGCGTGCCGTTCCACCAGGGCGGCGAGGGCGTCGTCGTCCCGGCGGCTCAGGTAGCTGGTCAGCAACTCTTTGTCGGTCTTCCGGCTCCCGTCCCGTTGGGCGGCGGCCCGGAGTTGCTGGACGACCGCGTTCAACGGACTACTCGCCATTTGCCCGCACCCCGTCACCCGCGTCTGCCACTACATATTCCGCGCGGGATTCGGTTTTGATCCACTACTTCACGCATTTCGGCGCGACTTTTTACCGTCGCCTGGCGACCGCAAAGGCGAAAGGCATTCACCACAAAGGCACACAGGTCACACAAAGCTGCACAAAGAAACACCGAGAAGAATTTTACTCTTCTGACTTCTCTGTGTTTCTTTGTGTGACCTTCGTGCCTTTGTGGTGAGTCTTGTCTTACTTCTTCGCCCCTTCGGCTTCGGCCACCAGTTTTGCGACGGCCTTTTCCAGGTCCTTCTCGCGGACATTCTTGTAGCGGATCACGCCGGCGGCGTCGATCACGTAGATGGTCGGGAAGAAGCGGACGTTCCACGTCTTGATGAGGGCGGACTCCTTGCCGCCGTCCCACCAGTGGGTCCACGGCATCTTCTCTTCCTTGAGGAAGTCTTCCACGTCCTTCTTCTCGTCGTCGGCGCTGAGGCTGATGAAGACGAGGGGCTTGTCCTTGTACTTCTCGACCAGCGCCCGCTCGTCCGGGATCATGGCCCGGCACGGCCCGCACCACGTCGCCCAGATGTCGAGGATCACGACCTTGCCCTTGTACCCGGCGAGCGTGTCCTTCTTCCCCTCCAGGGTCTTGCTCCCCGCCTCCGGGGCCTTCATGCCGATGCCCAGGCTGCGGATCTCGAACAGGTAGCCCTTGGCCAAGTCCCCGAGCGTGTCTTTTTCCAGCTTCACGGCCGCGAACTCTTTTTCGATGCGGGCGAACAGGGCCTCGGAGGCGGTGTGCGGCTTGTCTTCTTCCTCGTCGAACGCCATGCTGGCGAGCGCGAAGCAGGCGACGCCCTTGGTGTCCTTGTCCGGGTTCTCCTTCAGGATGCGTTCCAGCAGCGGCTTCGCCGCCGCCGGGGCGCCGCCGATGGACGCCTCGGCCAGCACGCGGATCTTGGGGTTCGTGACGTTCTTCTCCAGGGCGGCGACCACTTTCGCGTCCTTGGAGTCGAAGGCGAACATGGCCAGCAACAGGGCGGTGACAGCCGGCTCGTCCGCGTCGTTCTTCTCGATGAGGGCGTGAATCCGCGGCAGGAAGTCCTTCTCGGTCGGGAAGAGTTTCTTGGCTTCCTCCTCTTCCTTCTCGGTCTTGGCGGCCCGCATCGCCTTGCTGGCCTTCTGCCGGGCTTCCAGGAAATCCTGCTCGATGGCCTTCATGGTCTGGTCGCGCGTGAGTTCCTTCTTCGGCTCGGCCGGCTCCTTCGCGGGGGCCGGGTCTTTCTTCTCTTGGGCAAAGGCGGGCAACGCGGCCAGCAGGGCCGCGAGGAGGGCGGTTCGGAGTCGTGACATCAGCGTGGAATCCTTCTCAGTCGGGGGCGAACGTCCGAAAGAAAGTGTATCGACGGGAGGCACGCCGGGGGATGGCAACACGTGGGGGCCGTCGTGCAAAGTGACGCGGAGGCTTTTCGCAACAGAGCGCGGTCGTCCGGCCCAAAACCACCACCCCCCCCGGCCTCCTCTCCGCGGCGGAGAGGGGGAGCAAGCGGGCGACGGCCTCGGAATGTGGGGTACGTTTCCAACGTGCCGGCCCCGTCGGCCATCGGTGGAGTCTTCGGAACCGATGGCCGGACGGCCTCGGAGCGACTGTCGCCCGCCTCCGTGATTGGTGGCAGTCTCTCCGAGGCGAAGACGCCCGACTCCGAAGACTCCGTCGGGCGGGAGTGCCGGCACGTTGGAAACGTACCCCACATTCCGAGGCCGATCCCCCTCTCCGCTTCGGAGAGGGGGTCAGGGGGTGAGGTTGCCTTTCGCGGCCGGCGCCTCGAATAATCCCACCAGCAA
>JAYUGD010000464.1:0-1749 GCA_043767785.1 Zavarzinella sp.
CTCTCCGCTTCGGAGAGGGGGAGCAAGAGATCAATCAGCGATCACCTGTCGGACGATCACTGCGACGTGAACGACGTCAACCAGCAGGCGATGCTTTCTGCCCACTTGCTCCCCCTCTCCGCTTCGGAGAGGGGGCCGGGGGGTGAAGTTGCCTTTCGCGGCCAGCGCGAAGGTGATTCTGCTAAGATTGCTAGTAGTTCGTCCGCGAGATGCCGTTCCATGCCTGAATCCAAGCCCGCGTCCGTTGACCGCCGTGACTTCCTCCGCAGCAGCGCCGCGGCCGGGGCGGCGCTGTCCCTGACGGCGGCCAGTTACGCGCGCGTGGCCGGGGCCAATGAGAAGTTGGGCGTCGCCCTCCTCGGGTGCGGCGGGCGGGCGCAGGCCCACTTAAACACGTTGCAGAAGTTGCGGGTTGCGGGGCAGGCGGTCTCCGTCGTCGGCGTGTGCGACGTGTGGGACGGGCAGGAAGATTCCTTCGACCACGAGTTCCCGGTCGGCACGGTCACGCGGCGGAACTACGCCCAAGGGCTGTACCCGTCCGCGAAGAAGTGCGGCCTCAACCCGCACGACGCGGCCCGCGTCACCAAGGACTACCGCCGGCTGATCGACTTAAAGGACGCGGACGTGGTGTGCGTGGCGACGCCGGACCACTGGCACGCCCGCATGACGCTCGACGCCCTCGCGGCCGGCAAGGATGTGTACTGCGAAAAGCCGATGACACGGACGACGGCCGAGGCCCAAGCCGTCGTGGAGGCGGCCCGCAAGCACAACCGAGTCGTCGTGGTCGGCGTGCAGTCCCTCGCGGACCCGACGTGGGCGAAGGCCCACGACCTGATCCGCGGCCACCGCATCGGCCCCGTGGTGATGGGCCAAACGGGCTTCCACCGCAATGACATCCGCGGCCAGTGGCGCTACTACCGCCTCACCCCGCAGATGACGCCGAAGACCGTCGATTGGAAGATGTTCCTCGGCAGCCACTTCGACGTGAACGGCGAGCCGGTCGGCCCCGCGGCCGACACGCCGTTCGACCGGGCCACGTTCGCCCAGTGGCGCTGTTACTGGCCCTTCTCCGGCGGCCTCTTCACGGACTTGCTGACGCACAAGACCACGCAATTCCTCGCGGCGACCGGCCTGCGCTACCCGCGCCGCGTGATGGCGGCCGGCGGCCTGTTCTGGGAACATGACGGCCGGGACGTTCCCGATGTCGGCACGCTGGTCGCCGACTTTGACGAGGGGGCGCAACTCCTCTTCACGGCCACGACGGTTAGTGGCTACCCCGTCGAGGAAATCCTGCGCGGCCGACTGGGCACGATGAAGTTCGTGAAGGGGGGCATCCAACTCATCCGCGACGACCCGATGCGCGGCTCCGGCCTGCCGGCCCGGTTGGAGAAGGCCATCGATCCGACGGAGATGATCGACGTGACCTCCCCAGCCAACGAAACCCAAGCGATGTGGGAACACTTCTTGGAGTGCGTCCGCACCCACAACCGCGCGACGCTCTGCCCGCCGGACCTCGGGGCGGCGGCCGTCACCGTGGCCGCCTTGGGCGTGGAGAGTTTCCGCACCGGCCAAGTAGTGACGTGGGACAAGGAAACCCGGCGGCCGACGGGGTCCGACGGCTCGTGGGCAAGCAATTGGGAACACCGCAGCCAAGCCCGCGAACGGTTCGCCGGCTTGCAGCCGCCGAAGTACATGGGGTTGGCGGGGGAGATGTGAGCGATTTTCAAGAAGAAAAGAGACTGAACCACA
>JAYUGD010000465.1:0-5138 GCA_043767785.1 Zavarzinella sp.
CCCCGCGGGAGTTGTCGGCGGCGAATCAAACGCGGATGAACCGCCAGACAGAAGCGCTGTTCGGCATGTTAATGGGCAATTTGGCCACGATTCAATCCTTGGTCGGCCACGAGCGCTCCCGCGAGCCACTGTTCCGGGCGGCCAAGGAGGTCGTCGGTGAACTGAGGGTGTTGTCCAAACGGGCGTTGAACACCCTCGCGTCCGTCGTCTATTGGTCGATCTACGCCCACGGTCAGCCGAATGAGTTGGCGAATTACGAGCAAGTCTTCGGCAAGCCGGAACACGACCCGAAGTTTCACCGGATGCGCGGCTTGGTGGGCGAACGGCTGCGCGATTTGACGATGGCCCACGAGGCGTGGTCGGAGTACGAGCGGTGGGTGTTGCGAAACCCGCAGTTTTTCCCGATTCCTCATCTCAACCGCATTCGCGGCACGCTGCAACTGAAAATTGGCCGGCTGGCCCTCGACATGAGAGACGGGCCGGGGCCGGCGGTCGCGCTCTTCGACTTGTTTATGCGCGGCGGGCCGCCGCGCCCCCGCGTCTTGCCGTCGCCGGAACAGCCCCTGCGGTCGGCGATGGAACTCATGCCGGCCGACCCCGAGCCGGCCCGCGACTTGTTCGACTTCTTGCTCGAGACGGACCGCGTCGCCGACCAGAAGAAACTCGCCGCTCAACTGGAAGAGCGCTTCGGCGGCGATTTCGAGACACTCCGTCGGCTCGAAGTCTACTATCTCGGCTCCGGCGACCCCGAACGGGCGCTGGCCTGTCTTCGGAAAACCGTCGCGCTCAACCCGCTCGACAAGACCCTCCGCCTCCGCGACAGTATGACCACGCTCGTGCTGGCCCGCGTGAAGGCGGCCGAAGGAGATTTCGCCGCCGCGCGTCAGCGTCTGGACGAGATTCGGGACACGCCCGCCGACAAGGCGGTCGCGTTCGTCCACGGCATCGCCGCCCTGCGGGGCGCGATGGCGGCGAAGGAAAAAGACACGGCGGCGTGGGAGGCAGTCAAAGCCGACCTATCGACGGAGGCGAACCGCGCCCCCGGAGTTTTTCTGCTGTTGGCCGAAGCGACGCGCGTAAAGCTGCCGAAGAAGGAGTTGGACGGCTTGCTCGCGGCGTTGAAAGCCGCGTTGGCCGGGCTGGCCCCTGTCGCCGAATTGGGACAATTCTCCCGCGCCATGGCCCAGTTCCAACTCGAGCCGACCCCGTACCGCGGCTTGAAGGCGCACGAAAAACTCATCGGCGCGGCGGTCATCTCCGCCGCCGCCCAAGCGTCAAGTGAACCGGACTTGCAGGCGTTGGCCGTGATGCTCTACACCGTAAAACAGTACAAGTCGCTCAAAGATCTCGCCCACCGCGCGCGGGGACTGTTCCCCTTCAACGCGTATTTCTGGTTTTTTGAAGCCGAGGCGATTCAAGCCCCCAAAAATCCGGCAACCGTCACCCGAAGTGCGACGAGGCCGTACATCAAGGCGTACCAACTGATGGAGTCCCCGCCCGTCGGCACGCCGGACTTAGCCTTGCTGCGCTCGATGTGGGACGCCCGGCTCGCGCAAACGCCGGACTTGCAAGCCCTGATTGACGACCTCGGGTCGGGTTATTACTACTGACGATTCCGACGGAGATGACATGGCCGGTCCATACGATGTGCTGGGCGTGAAGTTCGAGGACACGGACGAGGCCATCCGCGCGCGCTATTTGGAACTCGTCCGCGAGTTCCCGCCGGAGCGGAACGCGGAGCGGTTCAGCCAGATTCGGGCCGCCTACGAAAAGGTGAAGACGTTGCAGCAGCGCATTGAACACCGGCTGTATGCCGAAGGGCGAGACGACACCGTGGCCGACGTGATGCGGGAAGTGTTCTCCAAGCTGCCCCGCCAACGCTACTCGCTGGCCAAACTGGCGGACGCCCACCGGAAGGTGTCGCGATGACTTCCGAGGCAATGGAATCTGCCCTCGCCGATTTCCGGGCGTGGCTCACGGAGTGGGACGGCCTGCCAGAGTCGGAATTCCCCGACCCGGCCGCCGACTTCGCGGCCATCGTCGGTGGCTTCACGGCGTTGCGGCACGAGGTCAACCTGCAAACGAAGTCGGCCCGGACGGCCGTCGAGCAAACCGGCGAGGCGCTCAAACTGTTGACCGACCGCCCGGCCGCGGCAAAGACGGACACGGCCGAAGACGCGGCCCGCTCTTTTATGAAGGTTCTCGTCGGCGTGTACGACCAACTGGCGTTGGCCGCGCACGGCGTGGAAAAACACCGGCATCCGCCTACGCCATCTCCGACCCTGATGGCGAGACTCTTCGGGGCGAAGCGCTCGGCCCCCGTCAATTCGACGGCCGTGGACGCGCTGCTCACCGGCTACCACATGAGTTTGGAGCGGATCGACCGCCTGCTCACTCAGCACGGGTTGGAAGTGATCCCGGCCTTGAACTTGCCATTCGACCCGGAGTTGATGGAGGCCGTCGACGTCGAGCCGCGGTCTGATGTCGCGCCCGGAACGGTGACCGCGGAACTTCGCCGCGGGTATCGATGGCGCGGACAGGTGTTCCGATTCGCCCAAGTAAAAGTGTCGCGCTGAGCAACTGCCCTTCGAGAGAGACGACCCCATGGCGGACGTGATTATTGGCATCGACCTCGGGACCACCAACAGCGAAGTGGCCATCGTGCGCGACGGCGTGCCCGTCGTCCTCCCCGGCGACGACGGCGACCCGATTCTGCCGTCCGTCGTCGGCCTCTCCGAGCAGGGAAAACTGCTGGTCGGCAAGCCGGCCCGGAACCAGTACCCGTTGTTCCCGGACCGCACCGCGAAGTCCGTGAAGCGGAAGATGGGCACGGACGAGAAGATCACGCTGGGCGACCGCACATACCGGCCGCCGGAAATCTCCGCTTTTATCCTCCGCTCGCTGAAGGAGCGGGCCGAGAAGGCCCTCGGCCACCCGGTGACGAAAGCCGTCATCACGGTGCCGGCCTACTTCAACGACACCCAGCGCCAAGCGACCATCGAGGCCGGGACGCTCGCCGGGTTGGAAGTCAAACGCATCCTCAACGAGCCGACGGCCGCCGCGTTGGTGTATGACCCCCAGCAGACCGCCGGGTTGCACGTCCTCGTGTACGACTTGGGCGGCGGCACGTTCGACGTGTCCATCGTCCACTGGGAACAGGGCGTCGTCGAAGTGCTGGCCAGCCACGGGGACACGCAACTCGGCGGGGACGACTTCGACGAACTCTTCCTCACCTACGTCGCCGACAAGTTCGCGGAGGAACACCAGATTGACCTGCGCGAAGACCGGGCCACGCGGGCGCGACTCCTCCGGGCGTGCGAAGACGCCAAGAAGCAACTGTCCGACTTCGCGTTCACCAAAGTCGAAGAAGAGTTCATCGCCGAGAAGGGCGGGGTGCCGCTGCACCTGTCGATGGAAGTGAGCCGGGGCGAGTTCGAGAAGCTCATCCAACCGCTGATCGACCGGACGATGGACTCGGTGCAGAAGGCGCTGAACGACGCCAAACTCGGGGCGAGCCAGATTGACCGCGTCGTGCTGGTCGGCGGGAGCACGCGCACGCCGGTGGTCGGGGAACTGCTCGAAAACCTGTTGGGCCGGCCGCCGCGGCGGGACATTAACCCCGACCTGTGCGTGGCGATGGGAGCCGCGGTGCAGGCCGCCATGATCGCCGGCGACAACGTCGGGTCGGTGCTGGTAGACATCACCCCGCACTCGCTCGGCATCAAGACGCTCGACCCGACTTCCTCCTTGATGTCGGACCGGCTGATTTTCACGCCGATCATCCGGCGCGGCACGCCGTTGCCGGTCTCCCGCAGCGAGGTGTTCCGCACCGTGTCGGACAGCCAGCCCAAGGTGGAAATCGACGTGTACCAAGGGGAGAGCGAGGAACTGCGGCGAAACCACCGCGTCGGCATGTTCATGATCGAAGGGCTGGGCAAGTTCCCGGCCGGCAGCCAGATCGTCGTCCAGTTGGACCTGACGCTCGACGGCGTGCTGAAAGTCGCCGCCCGCGAAAAAGCCACCGGCCTCTCCAAGCAAATCGTGATCGACAACGCGCTCAAGGCGCTGGACACCGAAGAGCGGCGGGAAGCCGCCAACCACTTGGATGACCTCTGGGAAGACCGCTACCAAGACGAGGACGACGAAGACTTCGACGACAACATCGACCCGGAAGACGACAGTTCCGCGGGATTGGAACACGAATCCGCCGAGGCGACGACACCGATGCCTAGGTTGGACATTGGGCCGCGGGAAGGCCAGCGGGAAGCCGTGCAGGCGCGGGCGTTGCTGGAAAAGGCCGACCGCCTGCGGACGAAGGCCACGTCCGAAGATCAGGGCGAGCTGGACCGCCTGATGCAGAACGTCCGCGTCGCGATGGAGGACCGCAATTGGCCCCGGCTCGAACAGGCGTCGAACGCCCTCGCCGACGTGCTGTTCTACTTGGAAGACGCTTGAACCCGAACCGGGATTGTGTCTTCGGCCGCCCGTCTGTTAAACTGGCCCCTTGCCCGGAACGGACTCCGCGGAGGGTGGCCATGCTGGCCCTGCTGAACCGACACGTCGCCCAGCCGTTCTTCGCGTGGAAGGCCGGCAACCGCCTCCTCAGCCGGTTGCGGACGCTCGAACGGCGACAGTTCAACCCACCGGAAATCATTGCCGCCCGGCAACTCGCATCGCTCAAGGCGATGCTTCAACACGCATGGGATTCCGTTCCCTACTACCGTACGCGATGGCAGGCGGCCGGCGTCTCCCCGGACGATGTGGAATGCCTCGAAGACCTTAGCCACTTCCCCGTCCTCACCAAGCAAGACCTCCGCACCCACCCGAACGAGTTGCGGTCCTGCGTCTTTGCCGACCGGGATGTAGTCTTCAAGACGACCTCCGGGTCCACCGGCGTGCCGTTGACCGTCGCCGTGGACCGTGAGGCGATGGACTGGAAGCGGGCCGCCACCATGCGGACCGATCAATGGTCCGGGTGGCGGCGCGGCACCCGCGTCGCCCGACTGTGGGGCCACACCGCCGCCGACCGCGGATCGTGGAAAACGCGACTGCGGCGGGCGATCCTCGACCGCGAAAGCTACCTGAACACGCTCGACATGACCGAAGACCGGATGCGGGCGTTCGCCGGCGGCTTGGTT
>JAYUGD010000466.1:0-1745 GCA_043767785.1 Zavarzinella sp.
GTGCGCGTTCACGGCCTCATAAGGCGTTGAGTGCTGGCCGTCGTTCCGTGCGTGCGGGGGCTCGTTTCGCCCCGCCTTGTTTGTGGCGTGCGAGCGGCGGTATTTCGTTCTCGGCCCCGGTCGGAGTTGGCGTATTGCTTCCCCCTGCCCACTGTTGACTGAACCGTCTCTTCCGTGACGTCCCGGTCTTTCGACCTTGCATCCCCGGCCGCCGACCGGCCAGCCTTCATGCGTGTGTCCCGACTTCCATCTCATTCGCACCCGTCACGTCTCTGTCGCCGTCGTCAGGCCGACGCGGACGCCGGTCGCAGCGACGGCGACGGCCGGCCCGCGAACCAGTTCCGGACGCATTCGTTCAAGTAATCGTACGCCGACACCCCCCGGTCCGCGCCGGTGGCGATCACCGTCCAGATCCGTTCGCACCAGCGACGGCCCGACTCGCCGCGCGTCCCCTGCGTGATGTGGCGGTCGATCACCACGAACCGGATCGCCTGCTCCGCCCGGTTGTTGGTCGGCTCCAGGTCCGGCGTCGTCACGAACGTGAAAAACGCCTCGCCGTGCCGGCGAAACCGCCCGGCCATGTTCGCGGCCGGACGCGTCGCCGGGGCGGCCGTCAACCCCGCCCGCACCACCGCGTCGCGGGCCGATTTCAATTGCCGGTCGAACTCCGCCGCCGACAGTTCTTCACGCCGATGGATCACCGCGAACAACTGCTTCAACGCCAGACGCAACCGCTCGCCGTAGGCCCGCGTCGGGGCGTCCGGCAGCGTCGTCAGATACGTCACGTCCCGGATCAGATGCGCCAGGCAGAACTGCGCCTCGACCCCGCACACCCGCATACACCGGCGGTACGCCGAGAAATAATCGCAGCCGATCACCCCCTCGAAATCCCGGCCCAACAGTTTCATCAACACGTCGGCGCTCCGGTTCGCGTCGATCTTGTAAGTCGTGTACAAGTCCGCCCGCAGACACCAGGTCCGCCACAGTTTGCCGCTGTCGTGATGGCCCGTCTCGTCGATGGTCAACACCGGCTCGTCGGGCAGCAGTTTCAACAACTCGTCATACGGGCCGTCGAGCGCCTGGCTCACCTTGTCAATCGTGTTGGCCAGCGTGCTTCGCGCGATGGTGACCCCGACAACAGCACGCAAAAATGTCCGGATTTTGAATACGAGGCGTGACAGCCCCCCTTCATGAAGGCGACCAGGGCGGTCAGGTTCGGGCCGGCCAGCCCGCCGCGTTCGATGCCCGGCGGCAGCGGCGCCACGCAGGCTTTCGGGCAATGGTCGCACCAGAACCCGGGCTGGACATGCTGCTCGACGGTCAGCGGGGGGCGGGTGATGTCCATCTGCTGGACGATCCGGTCGGCGGTCCCGCTCGGCCGCACGACGCCGCCGCCATCGGGGCAGGCGTGGGGTTCGTGCCGGTGAAAACTCGTGATTTCCCCGGCGGGAAACGGCTCGCGCGTGTGCATCGGCTGGCCGGGCTGGCCGCCGATGGCGCGTTTCTGGCCGTCGGGCAACGGCGGCAATTTCGGCTTGACAATGTCGGACGACGGCGGCTTCGACGACGGCGCGGAGTTCTTCCGGGCAGCGGCCAGTTGCTCCCCCAGCCGGCGGATCTCCGCCTCCAGGGCGGCCAGCCGGGTTTCCAGTTTCGCGCAGTTCGGACACGGATTCGGTGACGGATTCATCAAATCGACTTACCCGATCAAACCAGAAAATGCCAGTTCGCCTGGTGAACGGCTA
>JAYUGD010000467.1:0-5132 GCA_043767785.1 Zavarzinella sp.
CGGTGCAGAACTCCCCCGAAAAACCGGCCGAAATGGGCTTGATGTTCGGACGGCTTCATAGTCGAAATGGGCTTGATGTTCGGACGGCTTCATAGTCGACCCAGCTCACCTGCCCGGCGGGCAAATGAGACCACCACACAAGCCAAACCGTCATGCCCGCCGGGTCAGGTGCAGCGCCTGGTTCGGCGTGCCTTCGCCGCCTATCAGCGGTACGTGTCGCACTGTGGCTCGGCGAGCGGTGCTGCGGCGATGGCGTCGCTCCCGGCGTCGTCCAGGCAGAACGTGAACTCGTCCCCGCCGACTTGAACCCGGACGGGGTCGTGGGGCGGGGGCCAACTGACCCAGCACTCGGCGACCCGCTCGGGGTCGGGTCCCCAGCAGATCAGCGGCTGCCCCGGCCGGACGTACCCGGCGTTGGCCAGGTCGGGGTAGAACGAACTCGTGACCCGGCCGACGATGAACTCGCGGGTGCCACCGTCGGCGGCGACCCGGACCCGGTTCTCAGCGGCGAGCTGCCCCCGCGCCAACTTAGTAACCACCGCCATCGGACACCTCCCGGCGTAAAACGTGGACGCCTCTGCGGCCGAACGCCTGTGTTCAGCTGCCGGGGCCGGCTGACTGCAACCAAATTGCAACGGCTGAGGCCCCGGTCAGCTGCAACTACTTGTTCGGCGATGGACCTACAACCCACTGCCTTTTTTCCCGTGACGACCGACACCCGCCAAGTGGTTTCGTGAGCCGTCACTGTTCGTGAGCCGTCACCGTTGCCAACCCGCTTGGACCATCAGCACAAGGCGCCATCGCCCGCGTGTCTTTCCGCCGCCGAACGCCTGTGTTCAGTTGCCGGGGCCGAAACGGCTTGGGCCACAACGCAACGGCTGAGGCCCCCGGTCAACTGCAACTACTTGTTCGGCAATAACACCTTTGCTGTACGAGGCGACAACCAACCCGCTTGTGTTGCGGCTTCGCCCGCCGCCCCGCTTCGCCCGCTTTCGTGCGGCTTCACCGTTCGGGAACGACTCCGCATTTTGCCGAACTTGTTATTAGCCTGCGAACCTTCGCAGTCTATCACGACCCGTTGTCGGGCGGTTGAACAATTCTGAAAAAGATCCGAAAACGGCACAACCGATTTCCGAACATCGACTTCGGTCGATCCACGACCGGGGCAACGCCGTTGTTCGCTTCGCAGTCTATCCCACTAACAACACCCTGCGAAGGTTGAGGCCCCGTCATAAACTGTCGAGCGGGCTTTTCGTCCCCGTCGCCCCGCGGTTGAGGACGTGCGTGTAAATCATCGTCGTGCTCACGTCCTCGTGGCCGAGCAGTTCTTGCACCGTCCGGATGTCCGCGCCGCTCTCCAAGAGGTGCGTCGCGAACGAGTGCCGGAACGTGTGGGAACTCGCCTTCTTCGCAATCCCGCTGGCCCGCACGGCCGCCGTCACGGCCCGGCCGACGGCCGTCTCGTGGGCGTGGTGCCGGCGCTTCCCGCCGCCCCGCGGGTCAACGGAGAAGCGGGCCGCGGGGAACACGTACTGCCACTTCCATTCGCGGGCCGCGTTCGGGTATTTCCGCGCCAAGGCGTGCGGCAAATACACCTCGCCGAAGCCTTGCCGCAAATCCTCGTCGTGCAGGTCGCGGACCCGCTGCAACTGTTCCATCAGTTCGCGGTGGACGCTCGTCGGCAACATCGTCCGGCGGTCCTTATTCCCCTTCCCCTCGCGCACCGTCACTTGGTTGAGGGTGAAGTCCAAGTCCTTCACTCGCAGCCGCAGGCACTCCAGCAGGCGCATCCCCGTGCCGTAGAGCAGCAGGCCGATCAGCCGGGGCGTCCCGTCCATCCGCCCCAGGACGGCCCGGACCTCGTCGCGTGTCAACACGACGGGCAGCCGCCGGGGCCGGTTCGCCCGCACGGCGCCGGCGATCACTCCCGGGTCCGCTTCCAACACCTTTTGGTATAGGAACAGAATGGCCGAGAAGGCTTGATTCTGCGTGCTGGCCGCCACGTTCCCCACGACGGCCAGGTGCGTCAGGAACTGGTTGATCTCGGCGGCACCCATTTCCACCGGGTGCCGCTTGTTGTGGAACAGGATGAACCGCCGCGCCCAGTCGTGATACGCATCTTCCGTGCGGATGCTGTAGTGCCGCACGCGGCAGGCGTCCCGGAGTCGGTCAAGGAGCTTCGGCTGTTGTGTCGTGTCGGGCACGGGTCTCCCTCCCCAACCAAATGTACCCGATTGCCGTGGGCCGTCGCAAGGGAATTCTTGGCGGTTTCCCCCCGCGCCATTGCCGCCCGGCTTGAAGGTCAGGGAGCCAACTCGGAATGGTCGGAGGATTACTTGGCCGCGGGACGTGTCCCCATTGGGAAGTCGCGGTCCGGTCCATGCACCATTACAGTTGAGTAGTCCGCGCGCCGGGCGCCCGCAAGCCGGGAGTGGGCAATCTCGCCGGAATGGGGCGAATCGGTCGCGCGCAATGGCAGGCTGGCTGGCAGGGCTTCACAATTGGCCGGCGGACGGTCATTGGTCATTGGCCATCAGTCATTATCATTGTGGCTAGGAGGCCATCAGATGCAGCTAGTCCTAATCCCCGGCGACGGCATTGGGCCGGAAGTGACCGACGCGGTGAAAAAAGTCATCGCGGCGACCGGCGTCAAGATCGACTGGGTGTTCGCCCCAGCCGGGCTGGAGGCGGCGGCCCAGTACGGGGAGCCGTTGCCGGAATCGACGCTCGACCTGATCCGCAAGCACCGCGTCGCCCTCAAGGGGCCGTGTACGACGCCGGTGGGAAAGGGCTACCGCAGCATCAACGTCCGGCTTCGCCAAGGGTTGGACCTGTACGCCAGCGTGCGGCCCGTGAAGACGCTGCCGGGCGTGAAGACGCCGTTCGAGGACGTGGACCTGATCGTGGTGCGCGAGAACACCGAGGGCCTGTACGCCGGGCTGGAACACCAAGTGATTCCCGGCGTGATCGAGAGCCTGCGGATCATCACGCGGACGGCGGCCGAGCGGATCGTGCGCTACGCCTTTGAACTGTCCCGCAATCAAGGTCGGCATTTGGTCACGTTTTGCCACAAGGCCGACGTGATGCGCTTGAGTGACGGCCTCTTCTTGAAGTGCGCCCGCGAAGTGGCCGACGAGTACCCGTTCATCGGCTTCGAGGAGAAGCTCATCGACACCGTGTGCTTGGAGATCGTGCAAGACCCGACGAAGTTCGACGTGCTGGTGATGGAGAACCTGTTCGGCGACGTGATCAGCGACTTGTGCGCCGGCCTCGTCGGCGGGCTGGGCGTGGTGCCGGGCGCCAACCTCGGCACGCGGTACGCCGTCTTTGAAGCCGTCCACGGCAGCGCCCCGGACATCGCCGGCAAGGGGTTGGCCAACCCGATCGCCTGCCTGCGCTCGGGGGCCATGATGCTCGACCACGTCGGCGAGCGCGCGGCCGCCGCCCGCATCGAGGCCAGCGTCCACAAGACCTTGGAAAAAGGCGTCGGCCTCACCCGCGACCTGGGCGGCGACGGCACGACCGACACCATAACCCGCGAACTCATCGCCAACTTGGCCGCGTGACATTATGGCCAACGCCGTCTTCTTAATCGCCAAGCGGGAGATCCGCGACCTGTTGCGGGACCGCCGCACGCTGATGATCGTCCTGCTGCTCCCGGCGCTACTCTACCCGGCGTTCATTTTGGTGGGGCTGGGGTTCGCCGCGTCGCTGATGGACCAGAAGACCGTCATCGGCGTGTCCGGGGCCGAACACCTGCCGGCGCTGAAGACGCACCCGGAAGCGCTCGTCGTCGGCGGGGCGTACATCGTCGAAGTCGAACGCCGCGTGGACGACCCGGCCCTGTTGGACGAGGGGCAGTTCCGCACGCGCTACGTCTCCCGCAAAGCCGGGCAGACGATCCTGCAAGTGGCCCTGTTGACGGAAGACCCGGACGAGGCCGTGAAGGCCCGCAAGGTGGACGCAGCCATCATCATCCCTTCCAATGTGATGAAGGAGTTGGACGCCGGCCGGCAGCCGGAAATCCGCGTGCTGGGCCGGGACGGGGACGAGACGTCCAAGCTGGCCGTCAAGCGCGTCGAGGAGATCCTGAACAACTGGGCCGAGGACATGCGCACGGTGCGGTTCGCCCGCCGGGGCCTGCCCATCGACTTCGACCGGCCGCTGAAGATCACCACGCCGGACGCCGGGAAAAGCGCGGAGACGAGGACCTCCGACGAGTTGCGGGACGTGCTGATTAAGTTCCTGCCGTTCCTCTTGGTGATGTGGACGATGGCCGGGGCCGTGCATCCCGCCATCGACCTGACGGCCGGCGAAAAGGAACGCGGCACGATGGAGACGCTGCTCGTCTGCCCGGCCAGCCGGCGGGCCATCGTGGCGGGGAAGTTCATCGCCGTGTTCGCGTTCAGCTACGGGTCGTCTTTGTGGAACCTGATGTGGATGACGGCCGGCGCCCTCACCATCGGCACGCTGCTCACCGGGCCGATCATCTCCCTGGGCGGCTTGGCGTGGGCCGTGCTGCTGGCGATCCCGTTGGCGGCCCTGTTCAGCTCGCTGTCCGTCGGGTTGGGCGTGTTCGCCCGGTCCACGAAAGAGGGGCAGTATTACCTGTTGCCCATCATGTTGGTCACGCTGCCCCTGAGCCTGTACGCCATGACGCCCGGCGTGAAGCTGACGCCCGCCCTCAGCGCCATCCCGATCTCGGGCCTGTCGATGATCCTGCAAAACCTGTTGGCCGTCTCCGGCGAGCCGATCTCGGCCCTCAGTTGGCTCCTCGGCGTCGGCTCCCTGCTGGCGTGCGTGGCCCTCGCCCTCGCGTGGGCCGCGTGGCAGTTCCAACGCGAAAGCGTCCTCTTCCGCGGTGAAACCGGCCTAACGCTGCGGGGCTGGTGGAAGACGCTCATGAACCGAGACGAAGAACCTTGACGTTTTGTTAGCCGCGACGCGGAGGGTTTCCGGAGCGGAGCGCGTCCCGCGGGCGATACCCGTGTCCGCGGTCACCGCCCCATCGTGACAATCGCGGGACGCGCTCCGCTCCGGAAACCCTCCGCTTCGCGGCTAACAAAACAATGTGCTCGGCGTTGCCTTGGAGACTCCCCATGACCCGAACCGTGTTGCTGGCGGCGTTGACT
>JAYUGD010000468.1:0-5132 GCA_043767785.1 Zavarzinella sp.
TTCGGGCGCGGGCGTCGCATTGGGGGGGAACGCACCGTCCCGAGGAGCCGAGTGATGAGCAATGCGTCCGCCGCCGAAGCCGTGTTTTTCGCGGCCCTCGAAAAGAAAACCGCGGCCGAGCGGGCCGCGTATTTGGACGGGGCGTGCGCGGGGGACGCCGACCTGCGCCGGCAGGTCGAGAAGCTCTTGACGGCCCACCCCAAGGTGGGGGACTTCCTTCAACAGCCGGCCGCCAATCACATGGCCGCGGCGTCCGACGCCACGCAAGAACTCGACTTCTCCGCCACGCCCGAAAACGACCCGCCCGCCGCGGAGCAAACCGAAGGGGACGGGTCGGGCGACGACGAGGACGACGGTCTCGATTTTCTGCAGCCGTCGGCCCGGCCCGACTCGCTGGGCCGACTCGGGCATTACGAGGCGCTGCAAATCCTCGGCAAGGGCGGGTTCGGCGTCGTGTTCCGCGCCTTTGACGAGGTGCTGCAGCGCGTGGTCGCCGTCAAGGTGTTGGCCGCGCGGATCGCCGCCACGTCGCCGGCCCGCAAGCGGTTCCTGCGCGAGGCGCGCTCGTCGGCCAAGGTCCGGCACGAGAACGTCGTGCAGGTGTACGCGGTCGAGGAGCTGCCGCTGCCGTACTTAGTGATGGAGTTCATTCCCGGAGAAACCCTCCAGCAGCGGATCACCCGGACGGGGCCGCTGGAAACGGCCGAGGTGGCCCGCATTGGCCGGCAGATCGCCGAGGGGCTGGCGGCCGCCCACGACACGGGGCTGATCCACCGAGACATCAAGCCGGCCAACATCCTGATCGAGGCCGGCCCGCACGAGCGCGTCAAGATCACCGACTTCGGCCTGGCCCGCGCCGCCGACGACGCCAGTATGACGCAGTCCGGCATGATCGCCGGCACCCCGATGTTCATGGCCCCCGAGCAGGCGCAAGGCGACAAGCTCGATCACCGGGCCGACCTGTTCAGCCTCGGCAGCGTCCTCTACATGATGTGCTCCGGCCGGGCGCCGTTCCGGGCGACCGGCACGCTCGCGGTCCTCAAGCGCGTGGTCGAAGACACGCCGCGGCCGATCCCGGAGATCATCCCCGAGGTGCCGGCGTGGCTGTGCGACCTCATCACTAAATTGCACGCCAAGAAGCCGGCCGACCGAATCGCCACCGCCCGCGAAGTGGCCGACCTGTTGGCGGCCGGCCCGGCGGCGCCGCGGCCGGCGGTCATGCCGGCGCCGGAAGAGACCGCGGTGTTGTCGGCGGTGCGGCCGCGCGGGCGCGCCCGCCGGTGGGCGGTCGCCGCGGCCGTGCTGCTCCCCCTGATGGCCCTGGCCGCCGCGGGGGTCGCCTGGGTGACCCATGCGATCCGGTCGCGGGCGACGCCGGCTGACTCAATCATGGCGAACAGCGAGCCGACGCCGATCCCGGCCGTGAAGTCTGAACCGCCGGTCGTGCCGGCGCCGATCCCGGCCGTGAAGTCGGAACCGCCGGTCGTGCCGGCGCCGCCGACGCCGACGTTCAAGAACGGCATCGGCATGGAGTTCGTCGTCGTGCCGAAGGGCAAGGCGTGGCTGGGCGGGGGCAAGGACACGCCGGGCGACAAGGAAGTGGTGATCCCCGCGGACTTCTACCTGGGCACGTACGAGGTCACGCAGGAGGAATGGACTCAGGTGATGGGGGACAACCCCAGCGACTTCTCGCGCACGGGCGAGGGCAAGGACGCGGTGAAGGACATCCCGGATGCGGGCCTGAAGCGATTCCCGGTGGAGCAAGTGTCGTGGGACGATTGCCAACTCTTCATCGAGCGGCTGAACAAGAGGGAGAAGAAATCGGGCTGGGTCTATCGGTTGCCGACGGAGGTGGAATGGGAATATGCCTGTCGGGGCGGCCCGATGGCGGACAAGCGGGACAGCGGCTTCGACTACTACTTTGCCGAGCCGACGAACACCCTGTCGCCGGAGCTGGCGAACTTCGACAACGGACTGAAGCGGACGTGCCCGGTCGGTTCCTACGCGCCGAATCGCCTGGGCTTATTCGACATGCATGGCAACATCGGGGAGTACTGTGACGATGCCGAGAAGGTGGACGATGGGGCCGTGCACAGGATAGTTCGGGGTGCTAGCTGGATCGCGAACTCCAACGCCTGTAAGGCAACATGGCGCTTTGTGTGCCCACCTTCCAAGCGAATCGGATTCGACGGCTTCCGCCTAGCCCGCGTTCCAGTGAAGGCACTGCCCACGTTCAAGAACGGCCTCGGCATGGAGTTCGCGCTCGTGCCGAAGGGCAAGTCGTGGCTGGGCGGGAGCAACGGCAAGCTGGGCGATAACGAGGTGGAGATCCCGGCCGACTTCTACTTGGGCAAGTACGAGGTCACGCAGGAGGAATGGACTCAGGTGATGGGCGAGAACCCCAGCCACTTCTCGCGCACGGGCGGCGGCAATGACGCGGTGAAGGATATCCCGGATGCGGACCTGAAACGATTCCCGGTGGACACGGTTTCGTGGGAGGCCTGCCAGATCTTCGTGGCGCGGCTGAACAAGCTGGAGAAGGACACGGGCTGGGTCTATCGGTTGCCGAAGGAGGCGGAATGGGAGTACGCCTGTCGGGGTGGCCCGATGGCCGACAAGGCCGACAGCGCCTTCGATTTCTACTTCGCCAAGCCGACGAACGCCGCGGGAACGCGGGCGAATCTCAACACGGGAACGGTCGAGAACCCCGTCACGCTGGGTCGCACCTGCAAGGTGGGCTCGTATGAGCCGAACGCACTGGGCTTGCACGACATGCACGGCAACCTGCATGTGTGGTGCGACGACGCCGCGAAAACGTTCGATGAGGCCGACGGATACGCAATGCGGGGCGGCGCCTGGAACAGCCCCGCCGAGTTTTGCAGTGCCGCGTCCCGCCTCATGAGAGTGCCGTCGAGCCAAAGCCAAAGCCACGGCTTGCGTCTCGCCCGCGTTCCGACCGCTGCTCCTCCGCCCGAAGCGAAAACGCCGCCGCTCGCCGTCGCCCCGTTCTCCGACGCCGACGTCCCGCGGATCGCGGCGTTGCCCGCCGCCGCGCAGGTCGAGGCGGTCCGCAAGGAGTTGGTTCGACTCAACCCCAAATTCGACGGAAAACTGGAGCACAAAATCGAAGGCGACGCCGTAACGGAACTGCATGTGCTCACCGATGAGGTGGTCAACATCGCGCCGGTGCGGGCGCTGACGCGGCTCATCTATCTCGATTGCCGGGGCACCTACCCGAACAAGGGGAAGTTGTCCGACCTCTCGCCCCTCAAGGGCATGAAGGTCAGCCGGCTCGATTGTTCCTCGACGCAAATCGCCGATCTCACCCCGCTGGCCGGCCTGCCGCTGACATTCCTGCATTTCAACCACAACCCGGTGTCCGCCCTGGCGCCGCTCAAGGGTATGCCTTTGGCGGAGTTGGGCTGTGCGGAAACCAAGGTGTCCGACTTCTCACCCTTGAAGGGGATGAAGTTGCAAATGCTGGGGGCCCAGCTTCTTGCGGTGACGGATCTGACGCCGCTGCAAGGAATGCCGCTCAAGGGTCTCGACCTGTACCACACCATTGGGGCGACCAACCTGGAGCCGCTCAGGGGCATGCCGCTGGAGGGTCTAAACCTTCAGGACGTCCCCGTGTCGGACCTCTCGGCGCTCAAGGGCATGACCTCCTTGCGAACCCTCGTCTTGGCGGGGGATGCCCTTTCGGACCTGACCCCGCTGCAGGGCCTGAAGCTGACCGACCTCTTTATCCGGGACAAAAAGGTGTCCGACCTGTCGCCGCTCAAAGGGATGCCGCTGGCAAGGTTGGGGATTGACGGCACCGCTGTCACCGACTTGAGACCTCTGCAAGGCATGGCGTTGGCGGAGATCAGCCTGACCCCCAAGAACATCAGCCAAGGCCTGGACATTCTCCGCGCCATGAAGAGCCTGAAGACCATCGGCATCAGCCGAGAGAAAGCCTGGCCGGCGGCGGAGTTCTGGGCCCGGCTGGACAAGGGGGAGTTCAAGTAGTGGCGCGGGTGGCCGTTGTCCCCGTTGAAGCGTTCGAGCGGAGTTCGGAATGGTGTAGCGACTGCGAACGGGCGCCGGCGTTTTACCTCACCCCCCGGCCCCCTCTCCGAAGCGGAGAGGGGGAGCAAGAAGCCGGTTCCCCCTCTCCGCTTCGGAGAGGGGGTGAGGGGGCTTACAAGGGTAGGTTTCCGGCGGGGGTGTCAGTCGGGGTCCGTTGGGGGCTGAAGCGGCGGGGTCGGGGGGCCGCGTACACTGGAGTTACCACACGCCAGCCCACGGAGGTCTCCCCGTGCCCCGCCACCAGCCACTGTACCAGTGGACGGCCCGCGTTTCCGCCCACTTCTCCGACTTGCCGCCGGCGACGGCCGCCGTCCTCGCCTTGTGGTCGTACGGGTTGGTCTTGGCCCACCGGAGTGGGCTGACGGCCGTGGTCCTCCACCTGGCCCCGGTCCTCGGCCGAGCCGTGAACACCGTCCGCCAGCGCCTCAAGGAGTTCTACAAGCCCGCCGGCAAGAAGGCGGGCCGTGGCCGGACCGAACTCGACCCGGCCGCGTGCTGCGGCCCGCTCGTCCGGTGGGTCACTCACGGGTGGGCGGCCAAGCGCGTCGCCCTCGCCTTGGACGTGACCAACGTCGGGTCCCGGTTCCACATTCTGACGGCCGCCGTCTGCGACCGCGGGTGCGCCGTCCCGGTGGCGTGGGCCGTCCTCGCCGGCGGGAAAAAGGCGGCGTGGCACCCCGAGTGGGTGGCCGTGCTCGGCCGGGTGAAGGCCGCGTTGGGCGACGGGTGGCACGTCATCGTCCTGACCGACCGCGGGCTGGAGTCCCCGCGGTTGTTCCGGGAAATCACGGGGATCGGGTGGCACCCGGTCATGCGCGTGAAGGCCGGCGGCCAGTTCCGGCCGGCCGGGTGGCGGCGGTTTTACCCCCTCGGGTGGTTCGCGGACCGGCCGGGCCGGCGGTTCGCGGCCGCCGGGGCGGCGTACGCCGGGGAGCGGTTGCCGGCCACGCTGTTGGCGTGCCGGCAACCGGGGTGCGCCGAGGCGTGGCTGCTGCTGACCGACCTGCCGCCGGGGGCGGCCGACCCGTGCTGGTACGCGTACCGGAGTTGGATCGAGCAGGGGT
>JAYUGD010000469.1:0-5131 GCA_043767785.1 Zavarzinella sp.
TGTAGCCCGTGGGTGAGGCTTTGCGAACCCCGGGACTTTGACGGGCGAACCCCGGGGAACTCTTTCGTGGGGGTTCAAACAGAAGGTTTTGGAAATGAAGGGTCTGGAAATAGGAACACCCCGGCTTTTAAGGGCCGAGGTGTTGGCCGGGGATGCTATCCCCGGTGGTGTATGTACATAAAGTACACTGATATAGACGGCTTCGCAAGTGCCAAAGGTTCGAAAAAATGGCCGCCGGGGACAAAATTCGGGCCGGATTTTACATCGACGGGTGTAATTTGCATCAAGGATTGCGGGAGGCGAAGCTCAGAAGCCTCTACTGGCTAAATCTTAAAGGATTTTGCCAAGCATTTCTCAAATACCATCAAACGCTTGTTTGCGTGAAATATTTTACGGCCCGAATGGGTGAGGCTGGCAAGAACAAACGGCACACGACGTATATCGAAGCGTTGATGGAATTTGGAGGGGTGGACATCATTGAGGGGAAGTTCCAGATGGAGAAGTTCTTCTGTGGGCTGTGCCACGGCCGCAACAACATCCCCAAAGAAAAGCAGACGGATGTCAATGTGGCGACCTCCCTTGTCGTGGACGCCTTTTTGGACAAGTGGGACACGGCGTTCGTCGTTTCGGGCGACGCGGACTTGGTCCCCCCGATCCGGGCGGTCCGGGAAAATCACCCCAAAAAATCAGTGGTCGTCGTGTCACCCCTGAACCGTTACTCGGCCGAATTGGCCAGGAGCGCCAACGGCCACCAGTATGCCAACCGCCCGCACTATTCTCAAAACCAACTTCCGGAGGACATCATGAAGGGCGAAATCCGCTTGGCGCGTCCCGACAAATGGAATTGATTTGGCGGGACGCCCCCAGTTGATTCTGAAACATACGAGTGCACGGCTCGCTGTCCCTTTTCATTCCTTCCGCAACCCCTGCATCACCGACACCCGCAGCGAGTACCGCACCGCGATGGCGGCGGCGCTCAACCCCACAATCACGACGCCCGTCAGCACCAACGCCAACCGCCCCCACGGGATTTCGCCGCCGCCGGCCAGGTGCGGGGCGACGGCCGCCAACGCGGCCAGCACGCCGGCGCCCAAGCCCATCAAGAGCAGCACGGAGTTCTCCACGAACACCAAGCGGTCCAGTGTGCCGGCCCGATAACCCAAGGCCCGCAGCAGGGACAATTCCCCCCGTCGCTCGAAGACGTTTCGCAGCAGGACCACGGCCAAGCCCAACCCTCCCAACAGCAGGCCGAAGCCGCCGAGGAGTTGGAACGTGGACAGGTAGGTGTTCTGCACGGCGAGGTACATGCCTAGGCGGTCGGCGCTTTTCACCGGCTCGAAGCCGTAGGGGGTCAGGCCGTCGGCGAGGACGGCGCTCAGGGCGTCGGCGTCTTCCGGCGGGGCGTCGATCAGAAAGTAACCGGCCCCTTCCGTGCGCGGGAAGGCTTTGCGGAACGCGCTGCCGGCGATCAAGACTTCGCTTTGGAAGACGCTGTCCTTGAGGAAGCCGGCGAGGACGATCGTCACCGGCTTGCCGGTCTCGTCGGGGATTTCCAGCGTGTCGCCGATGCCCTTCTTCAACTGCCAGACGGCGGTGTTCTCCTCCACGAAGCCGGGGATGGCGTCCCCGTCGCGGCGCAGGATCAGCCACGGGTTTTGCTTCTCGGCATCCGTCTTCGCGTCCGTGGCGCTGAAGCGGAAGCCCTTGCGGTCGATGATCGCGTCCGGCACGCCCAGCACTTTCGGGCGCGTGGCTTGGTAGAGGTTCAGGCAACTCGCGTCGTCCCCGGCCCGCACGGCGAACGGGTGGATGGTCGCGCCGCCGAGCAGGCGTGTCGCCCGGTCCACGATCTCGTCCGCCTCCGCCGCCGTCTTGCCCTCGTCTTGGGCTTTCTTCTTCGCCCGGCCGGCGACCTCGGTGAAGACCGTCACCTGGTTGCTGTCCGCGGCTGTTTCTTTCGTGTCGAAGTCCATGAACAGCGGGCTGTCCGACTCAGCCAACAACGAGAAGCCGCCGCTGCCGCCGTCGGGGTTCAGGAAGTCGCGGTCGGGCGTCCGGCGGAAAGACTCGACGGCCACGATCAGGAACGCGGCCGAGGCCAGCAGGCCGGCCGTCAGCAAACTACGGGTGGGATTGCGTGAGGCGTTGCGCAGGCTCAAGCCCGGCACGCCGTGGACGGTTTGCCGGCGCGGGGTGCGTAGCCACAGGGCGATGAGGGAGAGCATGGCAATCAGGATCATCGACCCGCAGCCGAAGAACGCCCCGGCCTGCGGCTCGCCGGCCGGCAGGTGCGGGGCCAAAAATGCCAGACAGCCGGCGCCGAGGAAGCCGACGCAGGCCATGCCGACCCACATGATCGGGTAGCGCGACGGGCCGTAGTCCGTGGTCGTGCTTCCCTTGAGCAGTTGGGCCGGGGCGACGCGGCTCAGTCCACGGATGGCCCACAGCACGGCCAGTTCGCTCATCACCACGCTGGCGACGAAGCCGACGGTCAGGCTCACCGGCGAGATGTGCAGTGTCAGGAACGTGCCGACGCCGGCCGTCGGCCACAGGGCGATCATCACCTTGAGCATCAGCCACGCGAACCCGGCGGCCGCGACGAGGCCGACGGCGCCACCGACGGCCGAGAGAACTAACCCTTCTGACAGCATCTGTTGCCGCACGACGACGAGCGGGAAGCCGGCCGCCCGCAGCAGGCCGAATTCCTTCGCCCGGCGTTCCATGTTCAGACGGAACAACAGGCCGACCAGCATCAGGGCGGCCGCAATTAGAAAGAAGCTGAACGCCACGAACAACATGCCGAAGTCCGTGCTGCCGGCGCTGGCGGCGAGCGTGCGGCCGCGCACGTCGTCGAAGACGAAGCCCCCCCTCTTCGGGTCGAGGTTTTTCAACAGCGCCGCCTTCACGACCGGCAGGGCGGCGTTGAGATCGCCGTTAGCCGGCAGCAGCCGAATCGCCGTGGTGTCGCCGAAGCGGCTGGCCCACAGTTTGCGCGCGGTTTTCAGGGAGACGTACGCCTTGGGCGTCGCTTGGTACTTGGCCCAATACCGCTCGTCGCGCGGCTTGACGCGCGTGTTGTCGTACGGGAAGGGCGGGTCCCAATCCTTGATGCTGAGTTTGCTGGTGATCCCCGGGAACTCCGGCACGAGGTCCGGGTCTTGAACGGCCCCCGTCATCGGCACGACGGCCTTGAGCCGAAACGTGTGACTCATTTCTTCAATGCGGCCTTCCACCTCGGGCTTGAAGTACGTCAGCGTCACCGGGTCGCCCGGCTTGATCGCCCACGGCAACTCGGGCGTCTTGGCGTCCTCCCACTGCACCAGAATGATTTCGTCGTCCGCGAGTGGTTGGCCCGCGACCGGGTTCATCGGCGACGTGTCCTCGGTGTCCACGCCGGCGACCACGGAGTACGGCAAGTCCACGCCGGGGCCGTGCAGGCGGTTCGTGAGGTAGACGAACAGCGGGGAAATACGGCTCTTCGTCTCCTCGGCGGCCACTTGGGCCGCTTCGATGGCCGCCGGTTCGAGCAACATCCGGTCACTCTCGATGGCGATGTACGCTTGGCGTTTCGGCGGGATCCGAACCTTGAGATCCCAGTCTTGCAGCGTGAGATGGGCTTGCAGATCGGATTCTAACGGCTGTAATGGTTGTGAGGCGGCCAGCAGTACGTTGGCCTGGTCGGTTTTGCCGATCTCCCGTTGCAACGACTTTGCCGATGCGATGAGATTGAACGGTGTTGACGGGGTCGGCGACAGCGTAAAGTCCCCGGCCGCGGCGTCGGGCGGCAGAACCCGGCCTACGGTGAAGGAACTGGTTTGCGTGGTGGCGCTCGCCCCCCGCTTGGCGAGGGCCGAGCTTTGCGGGAGCGATCCCCCCTTCCGCATCGTGACCGTCACCGTGTCGCCGGCCTTGGCGTGCAACGCCTCGGCCAAGGCGTGCGAGAGGACGACCGAATCCCCCTCGGGGAGTTGGTCGGCCGGGGCGAAGCGGGCATCGACGCCCAGAATGTTGACCTTGCCCACGCGGGCGGCCGGCGAGCGGACGGACCCTTGCAGCAGCAACACGGGTTGCACGCCCGCCGGCAGTTCGTCCGCGAGGGCCGAGCGGAAGAAACGGCCGCCGGCCATGACGTACTGCGTGCCGTTGAGTTGGCGCTGCGTGCGGTCCCGCAGGCTGCCGCGCAGGGAGTCGCCGACGAGCAAGGCCCCGGCCAGCACGGCGGCGCTGACGGCCGCCCCGAGCAGGACGGCGGCGTTGCCGCGGGCGTAGAAGCGAAGGCTGGAGACGAGCAGGCGGAAGCGGTTCATGCGGTGTGGCCCGGCGGGTCGGCGCGGAATCCCCCTATTGTAAGCAAGACGTTCCCACGCGGAGACTTGAAATGTACCGACAGACGGCCACGGTCCTATTCCTCGGGCTGGCGTGCGCGGCCTTGGCCCAGCCCGCGAAAGACCCGAAGGAGCCGAAGGAGCCGCGGGAGAACAACAAGGAGGAAGTCCTCGTCAAGCCGGACGACGACCGCCGCGACCTGACGCAGCTGCGCCGCACCGGGGAGGATAGCTTCGTCCACGAGGCGGCCAAGACGACGTACACGATCCCCAAGGGGTGGAAGGAAATCCGCCCGTACCGGCTGGCCCGTAAGTTGGACACGCGGCCCAGCACCGTGCTGGGCATCGAGCGCAACGACCGCGACATGGTGGCCACCATGTACTGGATCGCCGTCCCCGTCGGGGCCAAGTTCTCGGACTGGATCCGCGAGGCCGACGTGGCCGGCGAGTTCGGCGAGGAGTACGAGACGCTGAAAGTCGTCTACGGGGCCGACAAGGTCACGAAGCCGGTCAAGATGTCCGCCGGCGGCTTCGAGGTCCACAAGGTCAACGTGAAGGGCGGCCCGGACCGCGGCGACAAGTACGACGGCACGCTCTACCTGTTCCAAGTCGCCAGCGAGGAAGGCCGCTGGCTCGTCAAGGTGCGCGTCTCCTACCCCAAGGCCGAGCGCAACGGCGAACAGTGGGCCGAGGAAGTCCTGGGCGGCTACGCCAAGGTGCCGGACACCAAGGTCGAGCCGAAGGTGCCGCTGGTCGAGGAGAAGGTGCCGGAGAAGAAGTAAGGCGGGGTTGGAGTGGGCGAACGG
>JAYUGD010000470.1:0-5129 GCA_043767785.1 Zavarzinella sp.
CCCTCTCCGGGGCTAAAACCTTGTCTGTGGTATTCAGCCCCGGAGGGGCGACGGAGTGTAGCCCGTGGGTGAGGCTCGGCGAACCCCGGGAACGCGAAAAATACGTGACGTGCTATTGGTGCGCCACCAAAAACCGCAGCGCGAAGATCACCCCGAACGACACGCTCAGCACGCAACTCAGCAAGAGCGTCATCCAAAGCCAATTCGCTTTGCCGCGGTCTCGCATCGGCGCCGGCGCCCGGCTCGGCCGGCCCGTCGTCGTTTCCCGCGTGGCCGAGGCCACATTCGGCAGCGTGTTCACCATTGAGTCGTCGGCCAAGTTGGCCCACGGGTCGCTGGTTCCCACTTGCGTCTCTTTGACGCGTTGGGCAAAGCCGGTGGACGGGGCCTGCCACTCCGAATGCCGCACGGCCAAGCCGTTCAGGGCGGCGATCAGTTCGTGGCCGCTCTGGAAGCGGTCGGCCGGCTTCTTCGCCAACAGTTTGCGGACAATCTCGGCGAGGGCGTCCGGCACGTCCGGCCGCAGGTCGCGGACGTCCGTCGGGTCGTCCGAGTAGTGGCGGACGATCTTTTCCAGCGTCGTGCCGCCGGGGAACGGCACGGTCCCGGTCAGCAACTGGTAAAAGGTGCAGCCGAGGGAGTACAGGTCGGAGCGGGCGTCCACGGAACTCTTCTGGCGCGCCTGCTCTGGGGAAATAAAGTCCGGCGTGCCGTGCATCGTGTACTCGGCGCCGTCGTCGGACTTGTCCGACGCATTCTCGGGCGACACCATGTGGGCCAAGCCGAAGTCGAGAATTTTGACGACAGGGCCGGCCGCGGTGGTCTGAACCAACAAGTTCGCGGGTTTAATGTCGCGGTGAATCAGCCCCTGCTCGTGGGCGTAAGCCAACCCCGCGGCAGCCTGCCGGACGAACTCGCAGGCCAAGTCAATCGGCAGCGGGCCGCGGTCCTTCACCAGTTGCGTGAGGGTCGGCCCGTCCACCAGTTCCATGACGAGGAAGCACGCCTCCCCGGCCTGGTTGGCGTCGAACGCGGCGACGATGTTGGGGTGGTTCAGCTTGGCGGCGGCCCGCACTTCCCGGCGGAAGAGTTCGCGGGCCGTCTCCGTCTTCGTCATGGTCGGGGAGAGCAATTTCAGGGCGACGACCCGGCCCATCGTCTGGTGCATCGCCTTGTAGACGCGGCCCATGCCGCCGCGGCCGAGTTCTTCCATCAGCCGGTATTGGCCCAGTTGCAAACCGGCCCCGCGGCCGGCCATCAGGCGGTCGGCCTGGAACGTCGTCAGCATCCCCTTGCGGACAAGAAACCGGGCGACTTCCGAGCCGTCCTCCGTCGCGGGGCCTTCGGCGGCGAAGCGGGCCATGGCGTCCGTGTCCATGAGGCCACTGCGGACGAGGTGTTCCACGAACGTATGAGCGTCGATATTTGGCGCGTGTTGCGTCATTAGGGCAATAAATCTCCACCGCCGACCCTTCCGCGGTCGGCCACATCCTTGGGAAACGAACCGTCGCGTCGTACTTGCGCGAGCCAATCAGAGTACGATAGCCACCCCCGAATGCCCACTCACTTTACGGTAGTTCGCAAATCCCCTTGTTAAATTCAGACGACCCGGCGGCAAAAGCGGACGGGATGGGTTACACGACCGTTACCACCCCAAAATTCAGGCATCACGGGAACTCGTTGACCTGTTAGATGCTCGAACTTGCGGCCGAGAGTTGGATTCTGAAGATTTCACTTCGCTTTTCTCGTGGGGCAGGGTAAATTAGTGGGAACGGTGAAGACTATCCCCGCCTGCCATCCCCGCCCCTGCGACCCGCCTGCCGCCTAACGGCTTCTGATCGACTCACACGGAAAGGCCTGCCATGTACGCTCCCCGCGTGTCCGGCGTTGTTGTCTGCTTCCTGTCACTCACGTCCATTTCCCTCGCCGCCAACCCGAACCAGTCCAAAGACCGCGTGAAGATGATCGGCCAGCCGACGGCCATTGAAGTGTTGCCCAAGCAGATGACGCTCGCCGGCCCGCGCGGGATGCAACAACTGCTCGTCACCGGCAAGTACGCGGACGGCACCGTCCGCGACCTGACGCCGTTCGCCGAGTTCAAGCCGAGCAACCCGGCCCTCTTGGAAATCACGGACGGCTTCGTCCGCGGCAAGAAGGACGGGTCGGGGACGGTGGAAGTGTCCGTCGGCGGTAAGACCGCCTCCGTGCCGATGATCGTCGAAAAGAGCGGGGCCACCGAGCCGGTCAGTTTCCGGCACGATGTGATCGCCGGGCTGAACGTCGGCGGGTGCAACGCCGGAGCCTGCCACGGCACGCCGAGCGGCAAGAACGGCTTCCGCCTGAGTCTTCGCGGCTTCGACCCGGTCCTCGACTTCCAACAGCTCACCCGTGACGTGTGGGGCCGCCGGACGGACAAGCAAAACCCCGGAGCCAGCCTGCTGATGCAAAAGGCGCTGGGCCGCGTGCCCCACGAAGGCGGCGCCCGCTTCGGGGCCGACACCGTCGCCGCCGAGATGATCGGCGGCTGGATGGCCCAAGGCATGCCGGACGACGCGCCGACGCGGCCCGTCCTGAAGAAACTGGAAGTCCTCCCCGGCGCCCGTGTCTTCACCGCCCCGGCCAAGTGGCAACAACTCTCCGCGATGGGCCACTTCGGCGACGGCATCGTCCGCGACGTGACCCGGCTGACCGTGTTCAGCAGCAGCGACCCGGCCATCGCCGACGTGTCCCCGAACGGCTTCGTGGAGTTCAAGCAGGCCGGGGAAATCGCCGTCCTGTGTCGCTACCTCGAAGAACTGGTGTCCGTCCGGCTCACCTATTTGGAGCCGAAGGAAGGCTTCGTCTGGTCGAACCCGCCGGAAGCGAATCTCGTGGACAAGGCCGTGTTCGCCAAGTTGAAGCTGATGACGATTCAGCCGAGCGACTTGTGTCCGGATGAGGACTTCCTGCGGCGCGCTTACCTCGACGTATGCGGCCTCCTGCCGACGCCCGCGGAAGTGACGTTCTTCATCACCGACAAGGCCCCGGACAAGCGGGCGAAGTTGGTTGACCGCCTCTTGGACCGCCCCGAGTTCTCGGACTTCTGGGCGCTGAAGTGGTCGGACGTGTTCCGCAGCAACCGCAAGAGCATCCAAGTAAAGGGCGTCCACGGCTTCCAACTGTGGCTACGTGACCACCTGTCGCGCAACACGCCGATGGACGCCATCATCCGCGAGATGCTGACCGCCAACGGCAACACGTTCAACAACCCGCCGGCCAACTACTACCGGATCGCCAAAGACCCGCAGAGCCTGGCCGAGACGACCGCCCAACTCTTCTTCGGCGTGCGGATGCAGTGCGCCAAGTGCCACAACCACCCGTTCGAGGCCATCACGCAGGACGACTACTACGCGACCGCCGCGTTCTTCGCCCGCGTGAAGACGAAGAAAGATTCGGTGAACGCCCCGAAGACGCCGCAGGACACGGCCGTCGCCGAAGTGGTGTTCGCCGGCCGCGACGGCGAAGTGACCCAGCCGCGCTCCCTCAAAGTGATGGCCCCGAAATTCCTCAAGGGGGCGACCCCGGAAATCCCGGCCGGGAAGGACCGCCGCGAAGTCTTCGCGGAATGGCTGACGACGCCGGACAACCCGTTCTTCGCCAAGTCGATCGTCAACCGCGTTTGGTATCACGTCGTCGGCAAGGGCATCGTGGACCCGGTGGACGACTTCCGCGAGTCCAACCCCGCCAGCAACGACGACCTGCTGAACGGGCTGGCCAAGGATTTCGCGGAACACAAGTTTGACCTGCGGCACCTCGTCCGCACGATCATGCTGTCCCGCACCTACCAGCTTTCCGCGACGCCGAACGACTCCAACAAGGACGACGCGAAATACTTCTCGCACGCCGTCACGAAGCTCCTGAGCGCCGAGCAACTGCTCGACGCCCTGTGCGACGTGACGCAAGTGCCCGAGAAGTTCGCCGGCCTGCCGATGGGCACGCGGGCCATCCAGCTCCCGGACGGCGAAGTGAACCACCCGTTCCTGAAGACATTCGGCCAGCCGGCCCGCGAACTCGCCTGCGAGTGCGAGCGGGAAAGTGACAGCAACTTGGCCCAGGCCCTGCAACTCATCAATGGCCCGACGATTAACGAAAAACTGCGGAACCCGGCCAACCGCCTCGGCAAACTGCTGGCCGAGAAGCAGAACGAAAAGGAAATCCTCGACGCCCTGTACCTCGCGGCCCTGTCCCGCCAACCCACCGACGCCGAGCGGGCGCCGGCCCTGGCCCACGTCGCCAAGGGCGCCGACAAGCGCAAGGCGTGGGAAGACGTGATGTGGGCCGTGCTGAACACGCGGGAGTTCCTGTTCCGGCATTGATCTTGTTAGCCGCGACGCGGAGGCTTTGCGCAGCGGAGCGCGTCCAGCGACTGTCACCGAAGGGTGATAACCGCTGACGCGGGTGACGGCCAAGGGACGCGCTCCGCTGCGGAAACCCTCCGCGTCGCGGCTAACAAGACGGAGTCCGTCATGGCTGTCGGATACCACATCATTTTTGGCGCTTACGGCTTTTGGCTGCCGAATGACCCGCGCGGCTCGTGGTCCGATTTCGTTGGCGCGTTTGAACTCTACAAGTCCGGTCGGGCGACGAAAACAACGGAACGGCATTCAGTCGCCAAATTGCCGCACGACCGCGAGAAGCGGTGGACCGACAAGGAGCGTCTGATGTTTCCCGCCGTCACATTCACGGGGATTCAGGCCCGCGACATCGCGCGTAGGTTTCGCCGACTACGCGTCGGCAAGCGGCCTGACTATTTGGGCGTGCGCGATCATGCCTGACCACATCCATTTGGTGACGGACGCCCATCGCCTCAAACCCGATCAGGTCGCCATCCAACTCAAGGCGAACGCAACCAGACGATTGACGAAGTCTCGCACTCACCCGTTCATCGACGAGGTTCCCGACGGGGACCGCCCGCCCAAGTGCTTCGCCCGTGGCGAGTGGGTCGTCTATTTGGACACGGCGGAGGACGTGACGCGGGCCATCAAGTACGTCGAGGACAACCCGGTCAAGGACGGCTTGCGTGCCCAAAAATGGTCGTTTGTGAAGCCATTCACCGCTGTTCCAAGTCTTGTTAGCCGCGACGCGGAGGC
>JAYUGD010000471.1:0-5123 GCA_043767785.1 Zavarzinella sp.
TCGTGACGTACAATGGCGGTGTCTCCACCATAGCGCGGCCCGCGAATCCTGTCGCCCCCGCCGGCCGATTTTTGCACAAGCTCTCCGCGTGAGGACCGGGTTCCCCCCACGGGAATCAGTCGTTTCGGTCGGGAAGCCGGTCCTCACGCGGAGCGTGAGGAGTACAAGAGGAGCGGGTTCCCCCCACGGGAATCAGTCGTTTCGGTCGGGAAGCCGGTCCTCACGGGGAGCGTGAGGAGTACAATTGGCCGACCACCGTTGGCATCATTCTTGGCCGCGTGCCGTATAGCAGCCCACCCCCGGGCGCCGTCCGAGCGCCCGGAACTTCTCTCCGACACCGAAGGGGTTTTATGCACAAGTTGTCCGCGCTCGTCCTGACCGCCGCGTTCGCCTGTTCCGGTTGGTCCGTCGCCCAGCCGGTCCGCAACCCGGACGACAAGGGCGCGCCGCCGTTCAAGGTTCTGAAAGAGGGGGAGAACCCGCCGCTCGATGCGTATGACAATTTCGTCATCGGGCCGAAGTACGTCGCCGCCCCGGAACGCAAGGTGGTTGAGGGCGTCCCGCAAGGGAAGGTGACGCAATTTGAATTCGACTCGAAGGATACCAAGCTCTTTAACCCCGGCATCGCCCGCACGGTGTTCGGCACGGTCGACCCGAAGAACCCGAAGACGCTCATCGTCGAAACGCACGCCATCGACTACAAGCGCCGGGTCGGGGTGTACGTCCCCGCCCAATACAAGGAAGGGACCGAGGCGCCGTTCATGGTGGTCCACGACGGCCCCGGCGCCGCCGGCGGCTACAAGACGATCCTCGACAACCTGATCGCCCAGAAGCGCATTCCCCCCATTGTCTTGATCTCTCTCAGCAACGGCGGCGGCGACGCCCAGGGGCACGAACGCGGCAAGGAATACGACAACATGAACGGCGACTTCGCCACGTACATCGAAGACGAGGTGTTGCCGCGCGTGGAGAAGACCTGCAAGGTGAAGCTGACCAAGGACCCCGACGGCCGGGCGGCGATGGGCAGCAGCTCCGGCGGGTCGGCCGCGCTCATCATGGCGTGGTTCCGCACCGACCTGTACCACCGCGTGCTGACGACCTCCGGCACTTTCGTGAACCAAGCGTGGCCGTTCGACGCCAAGTACCCCGACGGCGCCTGGGGCTTCCACGAGACCCTGATCCCGAAAGAGACGAAGAAGCCGCTCCGCATCTTCCTCTCGGTCGGCGACAAGGACTTGCTCAACCCCAACATCATGCGCGACGACATGCACGACTGGGTCGAAGCCAACCACCGCATGGCCAAAGTGTTGAAGGAAAAGGGCTACGAATACCAGTACCTCTTCTGCCGCGGCGCCGGCCACGGCATCGGCAACGCCCAGAACCAGTTCCTCCCGCACGCGCTTGAGTGGGTGTGGAAGGGGTACACGCCGAAGGACGGGAAGTAGGCGTCGGTGCTATCGTGGGCATATCATCGGGCGTCATGACCACGGCTTTGCGTGGTTATGTCGCCCGACGCGAATTGACTTTATGCCCAGTCATGCGTCGTCGCCGGCCGAGGAGAGACCGAACAACTCGGCAAGGATTTGCCGTTCCTCTTGCAGCAGGTCGAGCAAGACGCGCTCGTCGTTTGTTTGCAGGTATCGCACCCCAACACTGAGCACGCGGACCGCCAAGGATAGTTTTGGCTCACGCTTTGAAGCGTTTTGCCAAATGTCAGCCCAAGCACCGAGCATCTGCGGTTTAGCCGCACGGTAGGCTTTTAGAGCCAGACTATGAACCAGCGCGTTTACCAAATCGATACCCCGCTCCGGCTCTTTAGCCAATTCTACCAACCGGCTTACTTGCTCTGTCCACACCGCGTAATTGGAAGATGCAAGAAGTGCGGCAAGCATGTTCGCGAGATAATTACGCCAATTATCATCAATTGGTCTGATGCCAACCGCATGAATGAAAGCGTCAAGTGCCTCCGCATGCCGCTTGAGTTCTTCCAGAATGAGTCCCTTGTTGTTCCACGCGATGGCATAGTCGGGTTGAAGTTCAAGTGCACGGTCTAAAGCTGCAAGGGCTTCCTCATGTCGCCCGAGGTCGCTGAAAGCATTCCCCTTGTTGCCCCATGCGCTAATATTTTTAGGCTGGAGTACGATGGCTCGTTCGTAGGCAGCAAGGGCGTCCGCGTGGCGGCCCAGATTGCTTAGGGCATTCCCTTTGTTGTTCCACGCACTAGCACTGCCGGGTCGGATCGCGATGGCCCGTTCGTGAGCGGCCAAGGCTTCCATATGTCGCCCAAGGTTGTTAAGTATTAACCCCTTGTTATTCCAGACACGGTCATCGTTTTCTCCGAGCAAGAGGGCTTGATCGAAGGCGGCAAGAGCTTCTGAAGGTTGCCCGAGGGCCACTAACATGTTGCCTTTGTTGTACCAGGCGCTGGCAAAATCGGGCTGCAGTTCAAGGGCACGGCAATAAGCGGCCAGAGCTTCGGAATATCGCTTGAGTCCTGTAAGAGCAAATCCCTTTGTGTTCCAAGCATGCGCGTAGTCTGGCTTGAGTTCAATAGCTCGCTCGTGGGCGGCGAGGGCCTCCGCATCCCGCCCCAGTCTTGACAGTTCTCGGCCTGCCTCCAAGCATTGGACGGGATCGTCCGTGGATCCAGCCCGATCTGTAAGAATGTTAACCAACTGCTCTACGTCACCGCTTTCACGAGCCGCCGACAAATCTTTTTCTAGCGCCACTCTGATTGGATTCGGCAAGCCCAGATCATCAGCGTGAAGAGTGGCTCTTAAATACCGCTTTTCCATCTCGGCTTCCGTCGGGAGGCAGTCGAGCATTGCTTCCACAACCTTACGCTCGTACCAGACACGCAGAAATTCGACAATCAGACGGATTGGCTCCCGCCGAGTATCTTTGACCTCGACACACAACCGCATCAGCGGTTCAGCGAGTTCGTACCGCGACTCTCGGCCGCTGATGCTCGACGTCACGTATTTTTTGTCCTTCAGTGCCTTCAACTGCGCGGCTGCCGTTTGTTCTGAGAGGTAAACCTCTCCGGCGATCTCTTTTACTTGGACCGTCCGTGACTGACGGCACAGAAATTCAACAATCTCCCGCTGCTGGTCCGGGAGCCAGCGCAACCGCTCTTGGTAGTAAGGCGTGAGTTCGTCGAGCAATTCCTCGAACGCGATCACTAAGTCGTCCAGTTTCTCCCGCGTGGCGAACTCCGACAGGATGATAAAGACTCGGTGGCTTCCGCCGGCCAGGTGGCGGATGGCGCGCACGCGGGGGCGGCCGGCCGACGTGCGGAGGAACTCGGCGAGATCCGTGTTCGCGGTTTGTTCGGCAATCTTCTGGAGGAGCAGCAATGCTTCGTCCGTCGTCAACGGCTTAAGGTGTTCGAGTTGGAAGAAATTGAAAAAGGCCCGGTCGCGACCGGACATGTCTTCGGTGAGTTGTTGGGATGTCGCCAAGGTGGCCGCGACCTTGTGCTCTTGGAGGAACGCCCGCCAGCGCTTTTGACCTTCATCCTTCAGGCCGCGCATGACGTCGTCCAAGTTCTCGACGACGACCAGCAGCGTTCGCCCGGCCAATCGCGCCAGCAGATAGTCGGTCAGGAATGCCGTGCGGCGGTCGTCGGTGACGGCGGTCGTGAGTTCGTCCCGGGGCGGGGGCGGGAACTCGTCCCCGTATTTGGCGTTCAAGGCCCGAAGGATGCGGAGCAGAAACTTCCAAAATGACTGGGTGGTTTCGTCTTCCGGCAACCACGCGATGCGGACCTTCTCGCTCACGTCCCGATCTTTTCCCAACCGGGACACGAGCAGGGAAACCAAGTGGCTCTTGCCGCATCCGCGCGGGCCGACGGCCAGCAAGTGATGCTTGGTCCCGGTCAGAATGCTGTCGCGCAGTTTGCCCAGCCACTCCCCCGCCAAGGCGTGCCGCCGCGGTTGGACGAAGATGGCCTCCAAAATGTCCGGATTGGTCCGGTTGGGACTGAATCGCGAGACGAACGCGCGACCACTCATGAGTGGATCCCCCGTTCGAGAACCCACCACCGACGGAGCAACGGGTGCCGGAACGAATACCGGCTGTCGGTGCCGCGGGTCAAATAGTGATCCACGGCTAACAGGCGGACCAGTTCCCGGCTCCGCTCGTCGTCCACCGTCGCCCCGCTCTTGGCGACGTTGATGAGTTCGGCCAGGTCGAGGGAAGCGGGCGTTCTGGCGGCGTGGTCGAGCAGGGCGAGGATGGCGGGCTTGTCCTTGGGGTAGTAGGTGTCGATCCGCTCCAGGAAGTGGCGCAACTGGCAGGGGTCGTGATCGGCGGTCAGCAGGATTTGGATGACCCGGTCCACGTCGGCGGCCGTCGCGTGCGGGCCGGCCTTGCGGAGTTCGGAAACGACCCAGTGAATGTAGTAGGGGAATCCGCCCGTCCGTTCGGCGACGAGGCCGGGGACGCCGGCGTCGCACGTCATCCCTTCGCCGGCGAACAACCGGGCCGTCAGGTCCTCGGCCAAGGCGGGGTCCAACTCCGGGACTTCCTGAAGGTGTGCATCGTTGACCGGCTGATTTTTATACCCGACGCTTTTCAGCGTCCCGAGGACGTGGTGCATCCCGACTGACCCGCACAGCACCATTCGGAAGCCCGGGCCGGTGATTCTGGACTGGCGTAAACTCCGGAGGACGTCAAGCACCTCCATCGCCGTTTGCGGGCCGTCCCGCTCCGGGTCGGCGATCGCGGAGATCATCCACGGCATTTCGTCAAAGAAAAACACGACACGCTTCCCGGCGTCGTGCTGCTGTTCGACTAGGTCTTCCACCGCACCTGTGAGCAGTTTCTTCCAGTACCCGTCCGGGTGGGATTTTTTGTCGGGGAACTTGATGGGTCCGGCTTGTACGCCACCGGCCAATCCCAACACGTCCCAAATACGCTTACCTTGCCTTTTCCACCCGGTCAGTCGTTGGTGGACTTCCCGGCAGACCAACTCCGCGAATTCGGCGGCCGAGTGGACCTTTTGGAGGTCGAAGGAGATGACTTCCCAGCCTTTGGGCGGCTCGGCCGCCATTTTGCTGAGGATGTGTGTCTTCCCAATCCGGCGTTCCGCTTCCATGCGGACACTGTTTTGATCGAGCACA
>JAYUGD010000472.1:0-1740 GCA_043767785.1 Zavarzinella sp.
CGCAAAGCCTCCGCGTCGCGGCTAAACAAAGACGAAGTCGCCCGCGCCGTTGCTCGACTCCACCTCGCCGGCGTCAACCAACCCGACCTCTTCTTCAAGCACATCCTGACGGACGCGGCCGGGACCATCACCATCCTCGACTGGCAACATGCCCGTCTCTCAAAGACGACGACCACGAATCAACGATCGCGTTCGCTCGCGGCCCTCTGCGCTACCATGCCGGACGACATCCGCCGCACCGACCGGCTTCGCTTCCTGAAGACGTATCTCACCGCTTTCGGGCAACGGGACTGGAAGCCCTTCGCCCGCCAAATTCTCGCGCTCGCCGCCGGCCTACGCAAGCGTCCCGGCATTCGCCGGCAACTCGGCCAAGCGGAGGTTGCTCAACCGCTCGTCCGCATCCACGGCGAAACGGTGTGCGCGATTCCGGCCGTCGCCGACGACCTGCGAAGTGAGGCTGTCATCCGGCAATTGCACGACTCAACACGTTCCACGCCCCCGGCCATGCTGCCCGCCGGGACGCACTGGACGGCGAGCGCGTATTCCCGGATTTGGGCCGCCGTGCGTGGCCGGGGGTGGCGGTCGCCGGAATTGAAACTCGCCCGGCTCGTCATGCACTTGGAATGCTACGGCATTCCGGCCCCGCGGATCGTCGCCTACGGGCAAACGCCGGGCAGTGCGTTCGTCGCCTACGGGCAATCGCCCGTGGGGGACGCGCTGCCGCTTCCCGAACTGGTGCGGAAACTCCACGCGGCCGGCGTCGTCCTGCGAAAACTTCCCGCGTCGGCGACGCCATTTGCAATCCGCGACGGGTTGGCCGTCATCCGCGACCCGGCCTGTTTCCAATTGGCGAAGCGGCCGACCGCCAAGCAACGCGCGCGGGCCGCCGGATGAGTGACCCCCGCGACGAACTCGGCACGCTGTCCTCCCGGCGAACGGTTGGCTACCAGAAGATTCGCCAAGCCGCGGACTGGGTCGATTTCGTCGGCCCGGACTGGGTGAAGACGATCATGGATGTGGAGGTGCGTGATCGCTTCCACGCCAAGCAGGGCCGGTCCATCGGCCGGTGGACGCTGACCGCCCCGGACGGCCGCACACTCGTCGTCTACCTTAAGCGGCACTACGAATTGCCGGCAAAACACGGCCGCCAAGCGGTCAGCGACCCCGAAACGACCCGCTCGCCGGGGTTGGAAGAGTACGAGCATTTGCAGTGGGCCGCCGCGCAGGGCATTCTCGTCCCGCGGGCCGTCGCCGCCGGGGAGTTTCTGCGGCCGGGCGGGAAGGTGCAAAGCTTCATCGCCCTCGAAGAACTGACGGGCCAGCTCCCGTTGCACGAAGCCGTCCCGCTGGCCGCCGAGCGACTGCCGGCCGCCGACTTCCAACGCTGGAAGGATTCGCTCTCCGACGAACTCGTGCGGCTGTCCCACGAGTTCCACGGCCGCGGCGTGTACCACCGCGACTGGTACTTCTGCCACTTCTACATTGACGAGGCCGACACGAAGCGAGTGCCCGAGGCGTGGCGCGGCCGCGTGACGGTGATCGACTTGCACCGCATGGTTCACCAGGGCATCGGCGGCCTGCGCACACGGGCGAAAGACCTCGCCCAACTGCTCTACTCGTCCGACGTGCCGGGCGTCACCGACGACGACCGTCGCAAGTTTTGGCAGGCGTACCGCAAGCGCGTGTGGTTCCCGAGTCTGTTGGGCTGGCTCGTCCGCATGAAGTGGAAGCTGTACCGCC
>JAYUGD010000473.1:0-1739 GCA_043767785.1 Zavarzinella sp.
TAATACCCCACCGCCGCCCCGTCTTTCCGCGATTCGCTCCCGCCGTGTAAGACGCCCGTCACCGGGTCGATCCAGATGCCTTGGTAGCCGCCGCCGTTCTTTTTCACGCGGTCCACGACGTGGCCGCGCTTTCGTAGTTCGGCGACGACAGCTTCCGGGATGCCCGGCTCGGCGTGGATCGTCCCGCCGGTCGGGCTGCCGGGGTGGCCCCTCGGCGTCGCGGAGCCGGTGTGTTCGACGCGCGGGAATTCGCCGGCCTCCTGCACGTTCATGCCGAAGTCCAGCAGGTTCACCAAGACTTGGACGTGCCCCTGTGGTTGCATGTCGCCCCCCATGACGCCGAACGTGAACACCGGCTTGCCCGCCTTCGTGACCATCGCCGGGATGATCGTGTGGAACGGCCGCTTGCCCGGTTCGAGGCGGTTGGCGTGCGTCTCGTCCAGGGAGAAGAGCGAGCCGCGGTTTTGGACGGCGAAGCCCAAATCGTCGGCCGCGAGGCCGGACCCGAAGCCGAAATAATTGCTCTGGATCAGCGAGACGCAGTTGCGGTCCTTGTCCACGACGCACAGGTAAATCGTGTCGGCCTTGCCAATCTTCGCGTCCCCGGCGGCCACGTCTGTCATGGCGTGCTTCGGGTCGATTAATTTGCCGCGGGTTTCCGCGTACTCCTTGCTGATGAGCGCGGCCGTGGGGACCTTGGCGAACTCCGGGTCCGTGTAATACTTGGCCCGGTCGGCGTAGGCCAGCTTCTTCGCCTCCGTGAGCAGGTGCCAATAGTCCGCGGACGCCGGGCCGAGCTTTTTCAGGTCGTAGGGTTCCAACAGGTTCAACATCTGCAACGCGGCGATGCCTTGGCCCGGCGGCGGCAGTTCCCACACGTCGTAGCCGCGGTAGGTCGTCTTCACGGGTTCGGTCCACGTGGACGTGTGCTTCGCCAAGTCGTCGGCCGTCAACAGCGCGCCAGACGCCTTCGAGAACGCCGCGAGCTTCTTGGCGATCTCCCCCTTGTAGAACGCATCCCGCCCGTTCTTGGCGATCTCGCGGTAGGAAGCCGCGAGGGCCGGGTTCTTGAACATCTCGCCGGCCTTGGGGGCGTGAACGCCGTCCGGCAAATACGTCTTCAGGTGTCGGCCCTCGGCTCCCCTCCACGACCCGGCGATCACCTCCGATACCGGAAAACCCTGTTCCGCGTAAGCGATGCTCGGGGCCAAGAGCTTGTCGAAGCCCAGCGTGCCGAACCGCTTCCGCAGTTCGTCCCACCCGTCCACGCAGCCGGGGATCGACCAACTGAGCGGCCCCGTGTCGGGCACGTCGGACAGGTTGTGGTCCGCGAAATACGCCCGCGTGGCGGCCATCGGCGCCCGCCCGTTGGCCTGCAAGCCGTAGAGCTTTTGCGACTTCGCGTCCCACACGATGGCGAACAAGTCCCCGCCGATGCCACACGACATCGGCTCCATGAGGCCGATGGCCGCGTTGGTCGCGATGGCCGCGTCGAAGGCGTTGCCGCCGTTCTTCAAGATGTCCAACCCGACCTGGGCCGCCAGCGGGTGACTGGTCGCCACCATCCCGTGCGGCGCCATGACGACGGACCGGCCGGCCTTGACCACGGGCTTCTCCTGAGCGGGGAGGAGGGGGGCGGAGAGGAGGAGAACGAGGAGAGGGAGGCGCATCGGAAGAACTCTGGGGACGAAGGAACCGGGGGCCGGGCTTTACCTCACCCCCTAACCCCCTCTCCGCGG
>JAYUGD010000474.1:0-5118 GCA_043767785.1 Zavarzinella sp.
CCCCGGGGACCGATACCCGAGAATGATCTACCCTGAAAGGGTTGCACAACCGACCGCCCCGCATTTGTGGAACCCCGTCAGGGTTCAAAAACAATTCGGCGCCGGCTTTCCCGGGGTGCGTGAAGCGCGACCCCGGGCTGTGTTGTGAAACCCCTTCGGGGTAAAAACCAGTCCTCGCCTCAGACGGCCGCGGCCGGCTCCATGTCCAGTTGGACGCACATCCGCTCGATGAGCCGATCGACTTCGAAGGGCTTGTGGATGAAGTCGTCGGCGCCGGCGAGCTTCAGCTCCTGGATCTTGTCTTCCTCGACCATGCCCGACATGCACAGGATGCGGACGTCTTCGAGGGAGGCGTCGGCCCGCACGCGCTGGCAGACTTCCTTGCCGTTGATGTCCGGCAGCATCACGTCGAGGACGATCAGGTCCGGGTGGTATTCCTTGACCATCATGCCGGCGTCGAACCCGTTCTGGGCGACGCGGACTTCGAACCGGCCGTCTTCGTTCAGGTAGGTGAGGATGATGTCCACCAGTTCGGTGTCGTCGTCCACCAGCAGCACCTTGCGCTTGCCGCTCTCCAAGGCATCGGTCGGGATGCCGTTGTCCTTCATGAACTTGTAGAGTTGTTCCCGGGGAATCCGGCGGAACCGGCTGCCCGGCACGCGGAACCCCTTCAACTGGCCGTTGTCGAAGCAACGGATGATGGTCTGTTGGGAGACCTTGCAGATCTTCGCGGCTTCGCCGGTCGTGAATACGGTCTTCATGCGTTCGTCCACCTTTTTGCTGGCCGTTGCCAGGTCGCACGCGTGCGGGGGATCAAGGCCGTACACAGGCCGCTGATTTCGCCGCCATCTTCCTTGACGGATACGGTTACCCCGGCCGCCCCAGCTTGCCGTCCCGGACTGGTTGCCCCAGTTTCACCCGGTTCGCTGCCCGCTGTGGCCGGCCGGCCGGTTCGGGAAATCCTTGGAAAACACAAGAAGCGGATCAAGTTGGGGAGGATCGCCATCTTTGCCGACGTCGGGGATTGTAACTCGGTTCTCAGGGGAGTCAACGCCAACCATTTGGCCGCCGTCACTCCGCTGCCTTGCCCACCCCGTCCATTCGGCACAGGCGCGCCACCCGCCGCAGCCTTCCGATCTTGTGACCCAATGTTCCCGAGCGACACACGCCAGAAAAATCGGCGCCGTGGGGCCGCCTTGCCCCCGCTGCCAAGATGATCGGCCCCTTTCGGGGTTCCCGATCACCGAATTTATCCAGTTTATCCCAACCCGCAGGGCTTCTCAATGTCACCTGCTTGCCGGACCGGACTCTTTCAGCCTCTTGGCCGACCGAGTTTGCCGGTCGTGTGCCCTCAACGGGGTCGCCCATACCCGATCAATCGAGGTAAATCAACAGCACTGCCAAGTCGGCCGGGGTGATGCCACTGACGCGGCCCGCCTGCCCGATGTTCTCGGGCTGAATGCGGGTCAACTTCTCGCGCGCCTCGGCGCGCATCTGGGTAAGGCCCTGGTAGTCGAACCCCCGCGGAATCGCCTTGGTCTCCAGCCGGCCGAACCGCTCCACTTGGGCCGACTGCCGCTGAATGTACCCGGCGTACCGACATTCCAACTCGACCTGTTCGACCGCGTCCGGGTGGGCGTCCCACACCGCGAGCGCGGGGTGAAGCGCCTTCAACTGCGCCCAGTCCGTGTCCGTCCGCTTCAGCCACTTTTCCAACGTCTCGGTCTGGTGCCGGTGCGTCCGCAGGTAGGTTTCCAACTCGGCGATGCGCTGTTCCTTCAACTGATAACGTTGCCAGTCGGCGTCGCTCACGCTGCCGGCCGCCCGGCCGAGCGCGGTCAACCGGCGGTCGGCGTTGTCGTGCCGCAGCACCAACCGGTACTCGGCCCGCGACGTGAACATGCGGTACGGCTCGTCCACCCCCTTGGTGACGAGGTCGTCGATCAGCACGCCGATGTACCCCTGCGACCGCGAGATGATGAGCGGCGGCTTCCCCTGAATCTTCAGCCCCGCGTTGAGGCCCGCCATCAGCCCTTGGGCCGCCGCCTCCTCATACCCCGTGGTCCCGTTGATTTGCCCGGCGAAGTACAGCCCGTCCACCCGCTTCGTCTCCATCGTGGCCCGCAGTTGGTCCGGCGGGGCGTAGTCGTACTCGACGGCGTACCCCCACCGCATGACCTCCGCGGTCTCCAGGCCGGGGATCAGTTTCAGCATCGCGTGCTGCACGTCTTTGGGCAGGCTGGTGGAGATGCCGTTGACGTAGTACTCGCGCGTGTGCAACCCCTCGGGTTCGAGGAAGAGTTGGTGCGAATCCTTCTCGGCGAAGCGCACCACCTTGTCTTCGATGGAGGGGCAGTAGCGCGGCCCGCGCGAGTCGATCTGCCCGCTGTACATCGGGGCGCGGTGGAGGTTCTGGCGGATGAGGTCGTGGACCGCCGCGTTGGTGAACGTGATGTGGCAATCGACCTGCGGGACCGTGATACGCTCGGTGGCGAAGCTGAACGGCCGCGGGTTGGCGTCCCCCGGCTGCCGTTCGACCTTGGTGAAGTCGATGGTCCGCCCGTTGAGCCGGCACGGCGTCCCCGTCTTGAACCGGGCCAACCGGAAGCCGCACTCGGCCAGCGAGTCGCTCATCGACATCGAGACGGCGTCCCCCGCCCGGCCCCCTTGCGTCTTCGCCTCGCCCGTGTGCATGACCGCCTTGAGAAACGTCCCCGTGGTGACGACGACGGCCGCCGCCCGGTACACCGTCCCCCCGTTGGTGACGACGCCGACGACCTTCTTGACCGCCTCCGACCCGGAGTCGCGGACGTCTTCGAGCAACAACCCTTCCACGAGTTCTTGCCGCAGGGTGAGGTTCTCTTGTTCCTCCACCCACCGCTTCATGGTGAACTGGTACAGCTTCTTGTCGGCCTGCGCCCGCGGCGAGTGCATCGCCGGCCCCTTGGAGGCGTTCAGCATGCGGAACTGAATCCCGCTGGCGTCCGTACACTTCCCCATCACCCCGCCGAGCGCGTCAATCTCGCGGACGATCTGGCCCTTGGCCACCCCGCCAATCGCCGGGTTGCAACTCATCTGCGCGACGCTGTCCGCGTTGATGGTCAGCAACACCGTGCGCAGGCCCAGCCGCGCCGCCGCCATCGCCGCCTCGGCCCCCGCGTGCCCGGCCCCGACCACGGCCACGTCGTATTCGAACGTCAACGTCATGTGTGATTCCCCTTCGCTAGGGACAATTTTACAGAGCGGAGGAAATCGGGAGTGGGCGAAGTGGTTTCGGCGTGACGCGATTGGCATTCAGCCGATTTCGCTGGCGGGCGGTTTCGCCGCGTGGTATGATCCCATTCTCACCCCCACCCACCCGTTCCGAGGTGTCTGATGATTCGCATGCTGGCAGCCGCCGTTCTCCTCGCCGCCCTTCCCGCCTTCGCCGCCGAGCCGGCCCCGGCCGTCCCGCCCGCCAAGGTGGACATCGGGCAGGCCGCCCCGGCGTTCAAGATCAAAGACCCGTCGGGCAAGGTGATCGACCTCGCCGAACTGACCGCCAAGGGGCCGGTGCTGGTGCGCCTGACCTGCGGGTGTTCCGGGTGCGACAAGGAATTGGCGTACTACCAGAAGATCGACGAGGCGTACAAGGGCCAGGGGCTGGTGAGCCTGTACGTGTTCAAGGAGCCGGACGCCAAGATGGAGAAGTACGCCGCCGAGAAGAAGCTGGCCGTGCTGTACGCGGTGGACCCGAAGGGTGAAAGCTGGACGACGTTCCAGACCAAGTCGATGCCGACCAACTTCCTGATCGCCAAGGGGGGGAAGGTCGTCTCCATCGCCAACGGGTGCGAGGCCAACGGGCTGATCGCGAACTTCGTCTCCAAGAAGGCCGGCGCGCTGCTCGGGACCGACGCGGTGGACGTGACCACCAAGGCCGCGCCGAAGAAGTAATCGCCAACGGTCACCGCCGCCACTCGTCGATCAACGAGGCCACCAAGCCGGTCCAGCCGGTTTGGTGGCTGGCCCCGAGGCCGGCGCCGGTGTCGCCGTCGAAGTATTCGAAGAACAGGATCAAGTCCCGCCAGTGCGGGTCGGTCTGGAACGTGGCGTTGTCGCCGTAGACTGGCCGTTTCCCCGAAGCGTCGCGGGTGAAGATCGAGATCATGCGGTCGGCGACGCCGGCCGCGATTTCTTGCAGCGTCGTCTCCGGGTCGTCCGGGCAGACGATGGCGAACTCGGCCCCGAACGCTTTCTTGAGCTTCCGCAGCGACTCGATCAGAAGGAAGCCCGTGGGGAACCACACCGGCCCGCGCCAGTTCGAGTTGCCCCCCTTCAAGTAGTTCCGCGACTCGGCCGGCTCGTAGCCCACCGAGCTGCCGCAGGCGGCGAACGGCTTGGCCGCGTGGGCCTTGGACAGGCTGCGGATGCCGTGGTCGCCGCGGAACTCGTCGGGGTTCCACACATACCCCAGCATCCGCTTCCACCGGGCCGGCGTCGCCAGCGAGAGGACGTGGACGGTCTTGCCGTTGACTTCCAGCGTCGTCAGGACGTTTTCCAGCAGGCCGGGCCGGTTGCGGATGTACCATTCGAGGTTCGCCCGGAACTCGTGGAACGGGGCGATCCAGTCGGCCTCCAACCGCTCGACGGCGAACAGCGGGATCAGCCCGACCAGCGACCGGATGCGGAACCGCTCGAACTTCCCGTCGGGGAACACCAGCACGTCGTAGAAGAAGCCGTCCGTCTCGCTCCACAGCTCGTAGTCCCGGCCGCCGGTGTGGTGCATGGCCGCCCCGATGCTGACGAAGTGTTCGAGGAACTTCGTCGCCAGCGCCTCGTAGGCCCGGTTCTCCCGCGCCAGCTCCAGCGCGATGCGCATGAGGTTCAGGGCGAACATCCCCATCCAGCCGGTGGCGTCCGACTGTTCGAGGCGCGACCCGTCGGTGTGTCGGCGACTGCGGTCGATCAGGGTGATGTTGTCCAGCCCGAGGAAGCCCCCCTCGAAGACGTTGTTGCCGGCCACGTCCACCTTGTTCACCCACCACGCGAAGTTCATCAGCAACTTGTGGAAGCACTTCTCCAGGAACACGCGGTCGGGCTTCCCGCTTTGCAGGCGGTCCATGTTGTACACGCGCCAGA